>DATICC010000109.1:0-6314 GCA_035457045.1 Woeseiaceae bacterium
ACGGCAGGCACAGAAATGACCGACGAACTGCTCCCCAATCGCGCAAGCCGATTCGCGTACGCATGGCAATACCTGATCGACCCGGCACGACGCGATGACTTCCTCGCCGCCTACGGCCCGGACGGCGCGTGGGTGCGGCTATTTGCGCGCGACGGCAATTATTTCGGGACGGTGCTGCTCTCGGATGCCGACAACGAGAATCGTTACGTGACCATCGATTACTGGTTGTCACGGGATGCCAGGGACGTTTTTCGAACCGCGCATGCCGCGGATTTTTCGTCTCTCGACCGGACATGCGAGGCTTACACCGTCACAGAGGAGTTCCTCGGTGACTTCGTGATCGTCGATCCACCGGTGTAAGCGCCCGAGCGCCGGGATCACCCGGCATTGCCGGTCAATCGTCGCCCGCCACGGCCCTGAAATCCACACCGAGTGAACGCAGCTTGCGATAGAGATGCGTGCGTTCCATGCCGACACGCTTCGCCAGCTTGCCTACCTTGCCGTCGCACAATTGCAGTTGCTGTTGCAGGTACGCGCGTTCGAACTGTTCCCGTGCTTCGCGCAGTGGCAGCGACAACAGGTCCTGCTTCACCAGCGGCTCCGAGGTCACTGACGCACGCCCGATTTCGGCTTCAACCTCGTCGAGTTTTATCTCTTCGCCGGACCCGGTCAGCATCAGGCGTCGAACCAGGTTCTTCAGCTCGCGAACATTGTTCGGCCACGGATAATTCCTCAGCCGGTTCTGCGCCGCGATACCGAAGCGACGGAATGGCAAACCCTCGGAATCCACGAGTTTGTCGACGTAATAGTTCAGGAGCTCGGGCACGTCCTCCGCGTACTCACGCAACGGCGGTACCCTGGCCGTCAACACATTGAGATGCGACACCAACTCGCGTCGCAATTTGCCGCTCTCGATCAGGCGCTCGTAATCGTCATTGACGGTGGCGACAACTCGCGCCTGGAAGCGAACCTGTTCATGCCCGCCGCGCCGGACGAAATACCCCTGTTCGAGCACGCTTATGAGCAGTTTTTGTGCCTGGTCGCAAAGATCGCCCAGTTCGTCGATGATCAGCGTGCCGTTCCTTGCGCGTTCGAAATAGCCGTTGTTCACGTTTCCGTCCGTCTCGCTGCCGAGCAGCAATTCCTCCGCATTGTTCTCGGTGAGCGACGCAGCGACCAGGTTGACGACTGGAGCATCGGATCTGTGGCTGAGTGCGTGGATGTACCGCGCAAACGCGCTTCGGCCGCTGCCGACTTCCCCGACCAGCAGCACCGGCGAATCATGACCGGCAAACTGTTGCACCTTCTCGCGCAAAGTTTGCATCAGGCGGCTGCGTCCGACCGGCGCAATGAGGAGCTGCGCCGTGCTGCGTACCGATCCCGCCTGTTTCCTTGCCGCGTCGAGTGCACGTTCGACAGTGCGCAACAGTTTCGCGAGCGACAAGGGTTTCTCGACGAAATCGAATGCGCCGAGGCGCGTTGCCTCGACCGCGGTATCGACGGTGCCGTGTCCGGACATCATGACGACGGGACAATCGAGCAAGCCCTTGTCCGACCATTCGCGAAGCAGGCTGATGCCGTCCATGTCCGGCATCCAGATATCCAGCAGGACCAGGTCCTGGCGCCCGGCGGCCTTCGCCGCACGCGCGGCCGCGGCATCCGCTGCAACCGTGACCTTGTAACCCTCTTCCGAGAGAATTTCGTCGATCAGAGCCCGAATATCCGCCTCATCATCCACTACCAGCACATTGGCTGTGCTCATGCTCGCTCCCTCCGTTTCTCCGCGCGGCCTGGCAGCGTCGCCGCCATCGCTTCGCGCGCAGCTTCATCGACCGGCAACAAAATGCGAATGGTCGCGCCACCCTGCTCGCGATTCTCCGCTTCGATTATTCCGGCGTGTTCCTCAACCAGCTTCTTGACAATGGCCAGGCCGAGGCCCGTACCCTTCGGTTTGGTCGTAACATACGGATCGAATACCTGGCTGACCGAGCCCGTCTGAAAGCCAGGGCCATTGTCCGACACCACCAGTTCGATAACTTTGATTCCCTGCAGCTCCGTCGCACAGATACCGACGTCGATACGGCCGCTGCTCCGGTTCTCCAGCGCTTCCACAGAGTTTCGCAGCAGGTTGTGCAGAATCTGCCGTATGCGGCCCATGTCCGCTTCGATCTTCTGCAGGTTCGGTTCGGCATTCAAAACGATCTTGATACCGCTCTCCTGGGCGCGGTACAGATCGACGACCTCATGGACCAGCTTCTCGACGTCGAACACATTTATGTCCATGTCCGGTGCGCGTGCATAGTCGCTGAATGCATTCACCATCTCCTTCATCGACTCGACCTGCTGCACGATGGTGTGCGTAGCACGGTCCAAAACCTGCGCTTCTTCCTCGGACATGGTGTGCAGGTATTTCCGGCGCAACCTCTCCGCCGAAAGCTGGATGGGTGTGAGCGGATTCTTGATCTCGTGTGCGAGCCGCCTGGCGACTTCGCCCCAAGCCGCATCGCGCTGTGCCTGAAGCAACGCCGTGATGTCATCGAATACCACGACGAATCCCGCGTTGTGATCTTCATCCCGCGGCAAGGTCGTGCACGCGCAGGTGAGAACGCGCCGTCCTACCTCACCGCGGAGCACGATCTGCTCGCGCCAGTCGGTCTCGCCGCGATTGAGGTGCACGCGAGCCACATCGACAAACTGGCCCAGCAACGGCTGGCCCACGGCCACATCGACGAGCGATTCCCCTATGCGGTTCTCCAGGTCGACGTTGAGAATCGCACCCGACGCCTGGTTTGCATGCCGGATACGCAGGTCCGATTCCAGCGCGACGACGCCCGTGGACAGGCGCGCGAGTATGACCTCGAGATTGGCCCGTTCCGACTCCACCAGTGCCTGGCTTAGCGCCGCCTGGCGGCTCGCTGCCGCCAGCCGCTGAGTCATGTCGTTGAAGGAACTGATCAGGAAGCCGATCTCGTCCCTGGACGACGCGTGTACACGGGTGTCGAAGTTGCCTTCCGCAACCGCGCGTGTGCCGGCAACGAGGTCCTGGATCGGCGATGTCAGCCGCCGTGACAAGACCAACGCGGCATAGATCGAGGCAAGCAACGAAACCATCAGCACGACCGTGAGGGTCAGCGAGTAGATGCGTTTCAGCGGCTCGCGCAGGTACACGGCGCGCTTGTAATCGCTGTAGGACGTGTCCACATTGCTCGCCATACGCCCGATGCGCTCCGGCACCGGGAAATGCGCCTGCAGGACACCGGCAAGGTCCTGATTGACCGCGCTCTGGAACGGCAGTGCGGTACGAATCTCGTAGGCGCCCTCTTCGAGGTCGTCAAGGCTGACAAACGGGCGATTCTGCCGTATCTGCAGCACCACTTCGTCACTCAGCAGCTTTGGAAAGCTGGCTGACGACAAGCCAGAACTGGTTGCGATGATGCGGCTGCTGGCACCGTAGATAGTGATCTCGCTCGCACCGCTCTCGCGACGCAGCAGGCTGAGCTCATATACTATTTGCCTCGGGGCGACCTGCCTCAGGCGATTAGTGATCCTGACCGTGGTCTCGAGGTGATCGCGCATCAACATCTCGAGCGATGCCCGGCTGAGAGCAAGCGCATCGTCCAGCCCAGCCTCGACTTCCACGTTGAACCAGGAATCGATGCCCCTATTGATAAACTGCATCGAGAAATAGAACACGACGAGCAAGGGCAGAATCGCAAGGCCGACGAACATCCCCACCATGCGCGCTTTCAGTCTCGAGCCCGGCACGCGCTTCCTGTAATCGCGAACCAATCGCGACAGATTGCCGACCGTCAACGCGAACAGCACCAGCACACCGCCGATGTTTATCATCAGCATGGTGATGTGCAGGCGATCGAACTCCTCGGTGTTCTGTGACGTCTGGCTCAGCAGGAATAGCGCCACGAGGGCGGATCCCACACCCATCGTGACTATCGTGCCGTATATCAGTCGTTTCATCGGTCGAGGTACCACTCGTACCAATCGCTCTTGAGCTGCCACTCATCGCGCCAGAAAAAAATGATTCGTAAAGCCGCCGGGTACTGTTGCGTGCTCAGTGCGGATCGCAGCCGTACCCGGTAACGGCTGTCCGACGACAGGACGGAGTCGTCGATGACCGGCAGGCCCTGAATTCGGCCGAGGTTGTTCAACGCGGAGTAGAGCGTCGCGTAAGAGTCGAGGATGCCGCTGTTGACGTTGCGCACGATGTAGCGCTGGCTGAGCGGCCGGTACTCGAGTTCGTACTGCCATACGAGCTCCGCTTCCACGGCATCCGGTATAAACCTCCGTACGCGTATGACATCGAGCATCAGTTCGATGCGCAACGGGACACCGCTGTTCAGCGCATCCAGGGCTTCATTGCTCAACACGAGCTGCAGGCGCGCTTCGAGCTGGTGCACACCATCGACCAGCGAGGTCGATGCCGAACGTATGTCGAAGTAACCCTCGCGGTCGGGGACATCCTGCGCCAGCAGGGGCGCGAATGCGACGATGCCGAGCAGGCAGGCGACGATTGTCCTTGGTCCAGTCATTTTGAGTCAGTCTTTCCCGGGTCCTTGTCGAGACAGGCGTAGTAAAAGCCATCCAGCCCCGCGCTCCCCGGCAACACCTGGAAGCCCAATGCCTTTCGACGCATTAAATCGCGGATGTTGTAATTTGGCAACACAGTGTTTTCGACGGCGTCCGAGTGTAGTCCGAGGAATTCCTGCACTACCAAGTCGTTCTCTTCCTGCAGGACCGAGCAGGTTACGTACAGCAGGCGGCCAGCCGGTGCGAGCAAGGGCCAAAGCGCGTTCAGCAGGCCCCCCTGCTGCCTGGCCAGTCCGGCGATGTCGGATGACCGGCGCAACAGGCGTATATCCGGGTGCCGCCGTATCACGCCGGTCGCGGAACAGGGCGCGTCAACCAGGATGCGATCGAAGGCCTCGCCGTCCCACCAGTCTTCAGGATTTGATGCATCGGCGCAGACAACGGTTGCATTCAGCCGCAGGCGACGAAGGTTCTGCTTCAGGGGCTGCAGGCGTTCCTCGTCTGCGTCGAGGGCGGTCACCGCCGCGTCGCCGGCTGCCAGTTCGAGAAGGTGGCCGGTCTTTCCGCCGGGGGCCGCGCAGGCGTCCAGGATGCGCCGGCCGCCTTCGGCCAGCAGCCACGGCGCTGCAATCTGCGCTGCCGCATCCTGTACCGAGACGCGGCCGTCCAGGAACCCGGGCAGCCGTTCGACATCGACCGGGTGCTCGAGGCACAAGGCCTGTTCGAATCCCGGCAACATCCTCGCTTCCGGCATGTTCTCCACGAGCTGCATCAACCCGACATAGTCCTCCGCGGTCGTCTGCCTCGCATTGACACGCAGCCACATCGGTGCCCGTTCGTTATTCGCATTGGCAATCGCGCACCAGTCGTCCGGCCAGTCCCGGCGTAACGTATCGATCAACCATTGCGGATGATTCAGCTCCGCTTCTTCGTTAGACGCGATGACAGGGCTTTTCCGTCGGAAATTCCGCAATACGGCGTTGATCAGCCCGGCATAGGCGGGCCGCCGCAACACTCGCGCCGCCTCGACCGTCATGGACACGGCAGCATGATCCGGAACGCGTGTATCCGTGAGCTGAAAGAGGCCGATCGCAAGCAGGGATTCGATAACGCGGTCGCGCGTTTTGAGCGGCCGATCCAGCAGTGCGGCGAGCTGTGCACGCAGGCGCCAGTGATGTCGGATGGTGCCGTAACAAAGCATGCGTAGCAGTGGCGCTTCACTTTCCGCCACCTGCACCTCACTCAATGCCGAATCGAGCGTGCGGCCCTCGCATACGACGCGTTCGACCACCGTCGCAGCGGTGGCGCGCAGCCTGGCTCCATTGCGCTCGTCGGACATATCGATCAGACCAGGCGCTTGCCCGCAAGCTTCAGCTGTGTTGCCAGTTCCGCTCCGCGCACGCGACGCCCGCCGGCACGTTGTACTTCCATGAGTCGTAGCGCACCGGCACTGCAGGTGACGTCGAAACCCGCTTTGCCCGATGCGATCACCGTGCCGGGTTCCTGCGCTGCAGCCTCGATGGGTATCGCACGCCAGCATTTGATGCGCTCATCGGCAAAACGAAACCATGCGCCCGGCTGCGGATTGTAGGCACGCACTTTGCGCGCATTGATCCCGGCAGGTTGCAGCCAGTCGAGCATCGCATCTTCGGTGCGAATCTTGCCGGCAAAAGTCACTTCCTTCGGATCCTGCGGCCTGGCTGTGCAACTGCCCTGCAGGATGCCGGGCAAAGTCCTTACGAGCAGTGACCCGCCCAGTACCGCGAGCC
>DATICC010000110.1:0-2706 GCA_035457045.1 Woeseiaceae bacterium
AGCGCGGCCATGTCCGATCGCTGTTGCGGCATTGCCAGCAGATACGCCCCGGACAACAGGCACAGCAGGCCGATAGACAATGACAGCCCGAGCAACACGCGCCGCAAGCCCGGGCGCGACCATTTACGCACCAGCACCGGCGCCATGGCGAGGCACACCGCGGGCAAGGCCGGCAGGATGTATACGCCGCGCTTGCCGCTGCTCATGCTGAAGAACAACAAGAGCAGCAATGCCCAGGAGAGCAGCAGCGCGGTGCGCAAGTCGCGCGAGCGCAAGGCGTCGCGCCAGCCGGTAAAGGCCCAGGGAAGAAAAGCCGAGACCGGCAACCACAGCGGCGGAATCACGTTGAGCAGGAAATACCAGGGTGGACGGATGTGAGTCCATGAATTGGCATAACGGTCGATGGTTTGCCTGAACAGAATTTCATCGCGATAGGCGGCAAGGTCCGGGTTGTTGATCGATGCGAGCAACATGGGGATGAGCCACAGGCCGATGGCGGCGAGCATGGCCAAGGGACCGAGTGCCCAGCGCCAGGCGCTTTGCCCGCGTTGCAGCATGGCCGGCCGTGGCAACCAGCGCGCACCTTGCAGCATGGCATAAGGCAGCAATACGAGTAGCGGCAGGAAACCGACACCCTTGGTGATGATGCCGAGGCCGGCCGCCGCGCAGCCGAGGCAATACCAGCGCCAGTCCGGTCCGAGCAGCAGATGCCGCAGCAGACCGTACAGGCCGAGCACGATCCAGAAACACACCGTGGCATCGATCTGCGCCTGCCGGCCCTGCCACACGAACTGGATCGTACCGAGCAGCAGCAGGCCGGCGGCGAGGCCGACCTCACGGCTCCACAGGCGTCGCCCCAGATCGTAGACCAGGGCGACCGAACCAAGGGAGGCGAGCAACGACGGCATCAGGAACGCGAGCCGCAGCGATCCGGTCAGCGCGTAGACGCTCGCTATCATCCAGAAGAACAACGGAGGCTTGTCGGCGTAGCTGTCGCCGCCGATCATCGGGATCAGCCACTGGCCGCTGCGCACCATGTCCTGCGCCACCAAAGCAAAGCGTGGTTCATCGGCGGGCCAGGGATCACGCAGGCCGATACCCACACCCATCAGGAGCAGGCCGAGCCCGAGCAGCCAGTACAGATCGAGACGAACATCGTGCGCGGAAACCCGGCCGGGGCGCCAGATGCGCTGGCAGCCCAGCTCGAGCAGCGAGCCGAAACTCATTGCTGCAGGATCAGGCTGCGGTGGGTACGGTTATGCAGGTACAGGTTGTATAAGGCAATCGCAAACGGAAACAGGTTCGAAAGTATCCCTACCGAATCATTCTTGCCGAAAGTGAAATAGCAGAGCAGCAGAAGGCTGCCGCTGATACTCATGTACCAGAACAGACCGGGTACTACCGGACGTCCGTTGCGGCGCGAAGCCAGTACCTGGACGAACCAGCGTCCGGCGAACAGCGCCACGCCGAGATAGCCGACCAGCTTCCACGGAGTAATTACAACTCCCATGCAATCACATAGTACGTTGTTCACGAAACGGGCTCCCTGCCTGGTGTGACAAATGTTCTTCGGTGGCGGTCAGAGGCACGATCCGGCGCCGGATCAGCCACATTACGCCAAACAGGTCGACGATGCCGACCCACAGACGATTGCCGACGCCGTATTTGGACGCACCGCGCATGCGCGGACGATGATTGACCGGCACCGAGATCACCCGGTGGCCGGCGCGCTGTACCAGCGCAGGCAGGAAACGATGCATGTGATTGAAATGCGGCAGTTGCAGGAACATGTCACGTTCGAACAGCTTGATGCCGCAGCCGGTATCCGGTGTGCCGTCGTGCAAAACAGTACTGCGTACGGCATTGGCAACGCGTGAGGAAAACCGGCGCAACAAGGTATCGCGACGGGTCGTGCGATTGCCCATGACGAGCTTCAGCTTGCCGTCGGCATCGTAATCCTGCAGTGCCTCGATCAGGAGGGGGATGTCGGCCGGATCGTTCTGTCCGTCACCGTCCAGGGTAGCGATCCACGGCGCTTTGGCCGCCAGCACACCGGTGCGGATGCCGGCACTCTGACCGATGCATTTATCGTGCTGCAGCAAGCGTATGGGCGACGACGACCCGTCGCGAACCTTGAGTACTTCTGCCGCCGTCGCATCGCTGCTGCCGTCGTCCACGAACAGCACCTCGAAATGCAGCCGCCCGTCGAGCGCGGTGCTGATTTCACTGGCGAGCGTCGCCACGTTCCCGGCCTCGTTACAGACGGGAATAACCACGGACAATTGCAGGTCGGAACGGCCTGTGGCGGACATGCGGCGAAAAATGCCGGGCAGCCAGAGCCGGCGGCTTGGTGTAGTCATGTCGGGTAGACGTGCCCGGACAGGGAAATCAATCGCCAAACGGCAGGTTTTTTTTCGGGAGACCTGCCGGCCGGGGCTACCTCACGGCGGCCCGGCCGCTACTCGTCCGGCCAGTCGTAGTCCGGGTGCCGGGTGCGGAAATCGTCCAGCCAGGTTTTGGCGAGCTCCGATGCGGTTGCTATGTCGCCTGCCGACATGTGCATTTCCAGGTCGCCGCGATCGAAGCTCGATTCGGAATCCCCCAGTGCTTCGCCTGTGGCAAACCACTTGCAGGCTTGCACAGGATCGGGTGTTACGCCGAAACCACCGGCATACATGTCGCCCAAAGTGCGATGCGCCGGCGGGA
>DATICC010000111.1:0-2315 GCA_035457045.1 Woeseiaceae bacterium
AAAGTGCTGTTCGAGAATCTTACACCGCTGTTCCCGCGCGATCGCCTGAAGCTCGAGCAGGGTAATGGCAGCACCGAGGATCTCACGGCGCGCATCATCGACATGGTTGCGCCGATCGGCAAGGGACAGCGGGGACTGATCGTATCGCCGCCCAAGGCCGGCAAGACCATGCTGCTGCAGAACATCGCTTCATCGATTTCGGCAAACAATCCGGACGTCGACCTGATCGTGTTGCTGATCGACGAACGCCCGGAGGAAGTGACGGAAATGGCCCGCACCGTGCGCGGCGAAGTGGTTTCGTCGACATTCGACGAGCCTGCCAGCCGTCACGTGCAGGTCGCCGAGATGGTCATCGAGAAAGCCAAACGGCTGACGGAACACAAGCGAGACGTGGTCA
This sequence comes from Woeseiaceae bacterium, assembly GCA_035457045.1. Classification (GTDB taxonomy): domain Bacteria; phylum Pseudomonadota; class Gammaproteobacteria; order Steroidobacterales; family Woeseiaceae; genus JAKEGN01. The sequence continues at coordinate 398 of DATICC010000111.1, forward strand.
TTCTGCTCGACTCGATCACGCGACTCGCGCGCGCCTACAACACAGTTGTGCCGTCGTCTGGCAAGGTGTTGACCGGCGGTGTGGATGCGAATGCGCTGCACCGGCCGAAACGCTTCTTCGGTGCGGCAAGAAACATCGAGGAAGGCGGCAGCCTGACGATACTGGCCACGGCACTGGTGGACACCGGGTCGAAGATGGACGAAGTGATCTACGAGGAGTTCAAAGGCACCGGCAATATGGAAATCCACCTGGATCGACGTATTTCCGAGAAGCGTGTTTTCCCGGCCATCAACATCAACCGCTCCGGAACGCGAAAAGAGGAACTGCTGACCCAGCCGGACGAGCTGCAAAAGATGTGGGTGCTGCGCAAAGTCCTGCATCCCATGGACGAACTTGCGGCGATCGAGTTCCTGCTGAACAAGCTGCAGGATACGAAGACCAACGCCGAGTTCTTCGAGGCGATGAAGCGCTAGCCACAACGATCCTCTGTTAACACCGGGTCGCCTGCAATGCAGGCTCCTACAGGGGCAAGACCAATGGTTCGCCGGGTCGTCCGCAATGCGGGCTCCTACAGGGGCAAGCCCACGATACGGTGGCACCGCAGTGCGAAAAGAACCATTGTAGGAGCCTGCATTGCAGGCGACGCGAACCTTTGACCTGGCGCGATTTCCGCGTCACCGCGTCGCGCGCACTGCGCGCTCCTGAAATCTACGCGCCGCCGTGCACCTCTTCGGGTATTTCATTGTCCCGGCAATCTGCCGGCATGTGTTCTGCCGGCAGCGTACCGCTGCACACCCACTCGATGACTCCCTGGCTGTCGACAACCGGCTCGAAAAACAACTGGCCACCGTCAGGTACTGCCTCCTCGAAAAAGCTGACGACGATTATGCCGCTGCCGGGCATTACACGGATTGACTCCGTGTGCGTGCCGTCGAGGTCGTCACCCATGGCAGCCGCGATGGATGGCGGCGGGAATCCGCCACTGGCCGCATGGTAGCCAGCCACGGCATCCTGCGCCTGCTGTGCCAGGTAGTAGCCTTCGCTGACTCGCGCACGGACCGTGTAGTCCTGGTAGGCGGGTATGGCGATAGCCGCGACGATACCGAGCGCCGCAATCGCGCCGCCGCCGCCCAGCAACACCTCGGCCGGGTTGCTCTCGAAAGTGAATGATGCGGAGACGTAAGGATCACCCAGGTTGAACGTGAAACCGACCACACCCTGTGTCGCGAGCGACAGCTGGTCCGCCGTCGGCATGTTCCAGACATCGATGTCCGTTTCACTGAGGTCAGCGAGCAATTGCAGCAGCTCGATATAGATGTGATAGAGCCGCATCGGCAGTTTCCGGCTCGTGCCCGTCAGCAGCAGGAACGACGTCCTGGTGTCGATATGCTGCCGTTCCTCGAGCCAGCGATCGACCCTGGTATTGGCGCCTTTGCGTACGCGGTCGAAAAGTGGTTGCGGCACGCTCGCGACGTAGAGGAAGTCGCCATCCTGTACCCAATAGATGTGCTCGCGCTGCCGCAGCATGATTTCGGCTGCGGGTCCCATTTCATCGGCGGTATCGGCGTCCACCATCGCAAGGTCGCCGGGCATGCTCCAGTGATAAAAAGTCTTTCCGTGCGCACGGTGCGTCTCCGGGGCCACGCCGCTCGAAAGGGCCAGCGCGTCCATGACCTGTTCGAACAGGGCACGGTCCCGCAACCGGATGGCGCCGTAGTCGCCGGCGGCATCAAAAACGCCCACCAGTTCCGGACCGAGTGCCGACAGCAGTTCTTCGATGCTCACGCCGGTGTCCGACTTGAGCTCGTCTTTCAGTTTTTGCCATTCGTCCCGATCTTCCTGTTGCATCGACTCGAGAAACAGGGCCTCGATTCTTGCGAGCTCCTCGGCGGTTGGCAGCGACAGCAGTCCTATCGCA
>DATICC010000112.1:0-3139 GCA_035457045.1 Woeseiaceae bacterium
CGTGCCCCCGCTCGCCTGGGAGTACTGCAGGTTGAGTTGGCGCGATACCGCCCGGGTTTGTTCCAGGGAATAGCTGGCGAGGCGAAAATTGTCTTCGCAGGCGCGGTAGAAACGCGACGGCGCTGAATTGCGCAGAAAAGAAATTCCCCAGACGAACAAGGATGGCACGGCATGCAGGTGCAGTTTCATCGCTGACTTCGGATCGAACAGCGAGGCGGCGAGGTGCCGGTGGACACCGGGATCGTTCCACGGTTCGGGTAACGACGGCGTCAGCATGCCGCCGTTGGCATAACTGGTCTCCAGCGCGACAGCCTCGCGTGCCTCCAGTACACGCACCGTTTCGCCGCGAGCGAGCAGCGACCGGGCAGTGCAGAGGCCGAGCAGCCCGGCCCCGACGACGAGCGTCGTCACTTGTTAACCGGTCTCACCGGCAGCGGTACGTTGCACAATTCGACGTGTCCCGCCGGATCAACGAACCATTCCTCGCGGCGTGTGCGCCTCGCTTCGACAAACTTCTCGAAGGTCTGTGTATCGGTTCTCAGCGCCTCGAGCTCCACTCTTGCGGAATCGTCAAGTTCGGTGCCGAAGCGCATCGAGGCTATCGGCATGTACTGGTCCTCGCTCTCGTAGAATCCGAGTGCGCCCGTGCCGCGCGGCAGCGCCGACAGCCGTTCGATGCCGGCGACGGTGCGGCCGATCAGGGTCACGTTTCGATCGAGGTGACGGGGGGCATGTCCGGTCACGACATAGAGTTCCGCAGCGCTGCCGCTCTCCGGCTCGTTTGCCCTGCCCACTCCCAGCATGCCGTAGCAATGCGCGAGCCATGCCCGCTGACCGTCCCTGCCAACCGGAAAACCACCTGCGAAACCGACCTCCGCAGAATACGCATCGTTGCTGTCCAGCGGGACGAAATCGAGACCTTCGGCCTTGCGGTAGAACTCCGGTTGAAGTGACGTGGCGGCATCGCCGAAAGGGCGCGCGCCCTCCCCGCCGCCCGCCGGGTCTCCCCATTGCACGACGTAATTGTCCTGCGACCGTATGATCGCCAGCCCGTCGAAATACTTCTGCCTGACCAGTTTGCGCAGGTTTTCGATATGCCGCGGTGCGAACTGCGGCGCCAGCTCGAACACGACCTGCCCGACGGGCAATTCGAGGTACAGGAGGCGGTCCTGTTCGAGCGGTCGCCAATCTTCGGCTTTCGAGGATTCGAGCACCTCTGCCACGGTCAATGGCTGGTCGGCGCGCAGCGGCGACAGGCAGCTCAATATCATCAGGAGAGCAAAAGCCAGGATGCGGACTTTCATGACGGCATACCCTGTTCGTTTGCCATCGACTACGAGATCAGCCCCATCACCAGCACCACCAGTAATACCGGCGGAATGACAAAGCGGATCATGAATCGCCAGAACGAGAAGAACAGCCCATCCCTGACGCCCATCTCATCGAGCTTCAGTTGTCTGGGCACGAGCCAGCCGAAGAACACGGCGGTTAGCGCGGCCCCGGTGAGCAACAGGATGTTGGCGGCAAAGAAATCCAGCGTGTCAAAAATAGTTTTGTCCGCGAAGGCCGGGATGAAACCGAGCGGATGGACGTCGGACCAGTCACCGAGAGACATGATAGTCAGTAACCCGACCAGCCAGGCGGCAGTTGCCATGTAGACCACTCCCACCTGGCGTCGAATTCCCAGTTGCTCTTCCAGCCAGTTGGTCACTCCCTCGGCGCAACCGAGGCACGACGACAGCGCCGCCGCTATCAACAGTACAAAGAAAATACCGCCGAACAGCTGCCCGCCCGGCATCTGTCCGAATGCCAGCGGCAAGGTCTGGAAAAGAAGGCCCGGTCCGCTCGAAGGTTCCAGGCCGTAGGCGAATACCAGCGGGAACACCGCGAAACCAGCCAACAATGCGACAGTGGTGTCGGCGAGGATGATGATTGTTGCCGAGCGCGGAATCGATACTTCTTTTGGCAGGTACGATCCGAACGTTATCAAAGCAGCCATGCCGATGCCGATGGAGAAGAACGCCTGGCCGATCGCGATCATGACCGTGCGAAATCCCACTTTCGAAAAATCCGGTTCCAGCAGGAACTTCAGCGCCGTACCGATATCGCCGGCAATCGCGCCATACATGACCATTACTACCAGTGTGACGAACAGGGACGGCATCAAAACCTTGCCGGCTTTCTCGATGCCGGACTGGACGCCTCGTCGTATGACAAAGACGGTGAGCACGTAAACTACGGTGTTCCAGAACACAAGCCGCAGCGGGTCGCCCATCAATCCGGAGAACATGGCGGACGATGCTTCCGTGCCTATGCCTTTGAAGGAACCGCTTACTGCCCGTATGAAGTAGTCGAACGTCCACCCCGTCAGTACGGAGTAATAGGACAGGATGATGAATACGCAGAACACGCCGAGCGTGCCCACGGCACCCCAGCGCTTGCTGCGGCCAGACTGAACTGCAACGGCACTGAGGCTTCCGGATGAGCCTGATCTGCCGAGGCGGCCAATTGTGAACTCGCTGATCAGGAGCGGCAGGCCGATACCGAAGGCGCATAAAAGGTAGATGATCAGGAAGGCGCTGCCACCGTTCTCGCCGGTGAGATAGGGAAAGCGCCAGATGTTGCCAAGGCCGACGGAAAAACCGATGGCTGCCAGCAAGAATCCCAACCGGGACGACCACTGTTCGTTCGGGCTTGCGGATCCTGCCATGTTTGCTCCCAATGCCTGTTGATGCCGTCCGACCGGCACTGCTGCAGGAGCAGTATCCGGAAGCCGCGCCAATGCTAACACGCGTGCCGGCACAGATCAGGTTGCGGCGGGCCCTCCGGCAGGACACAAGCGTCCCCGGGCCGGGAAACTGCTTATAATCGCGAGGCGAGGTCCATGGCATGTCCAGACTTGCGAAATTCATCCGTGAGGCGCGACGCCGTCACGTATTCCGTACCGGTGCGTTGTACATCGTCGGCGCCTGGGTCGTCCTGCAGGTTACCGATCTCGCCTTCGAGTCCTTCGGCTTTCCCGGCACGGCACTGCGTTATCTTTGGTACGCGGCCATTGCAGCGTTTCCCATCGCGCTCGTGTTCGGCTGGCGTTATGACATCACGTCCTCGGGCATCAGGAAAACGCCTCCGGCCGACA
>DATICC010000113.1:0-9703 GCA_035457045.1 Woeseiaceae bacterium
AGGGGCTTAAGGACGTTCGCTCGGATGCGGAACTCGGGGAACGGGAAGTCCAGGTCAGCATCGACCGCAGCCGCGCGGCGGCCGTCGGATTGACGGCCGAGGAAATAGCCGGCTCCATTGCGATCGCGATGCGTGGGCAGAACCTGCGTGAGTTTCGCGGCGAGATGGGCGAAGTGGGCGTGAGACTCGCATTTCGCGAGAACGACAAGCAAAGCATCGAGCAACTGGCCGACCTGCCGTTGTACACGCCGGACGATCGGAGGATTACGTTGGGCGCCGTAGCCAGTTTCCGGGTCGGCTATGCGCCCGATACGATCCGGCGCACCGACCGCCAGACTGCCGTCGTGCTTACCGCCAATATGGAGGACGACTTCAGCCTGGAAAAAGTGAAACCCGAAGTCGAAAAAATCATGAACGAGTTCCAGCTGCCGCCCGGATACAGCTGGAAATTCGGCCGCGGTTTCGAGCGTCAGGACGAGACACAACAGATGATGGGTACCAATATCGCGCTTGGAATCGCCTGCATCTTCCTCGTCATGGCGGCCCTTTTCGAATCCCTGCTGTTTCCGTTTTCAATCATTCTCGGTTCGATCGTGTTTTCCATCTTCGGTGTATTCCTGTTCTTCGCCGCGACCGGCACGACCTTCTCGTTCATGGCGTCGATCGGCATAATGATCCTGATCGGTGTCGTCGTTAACAACGGCATCGTACTCATCGACCACGTCAACAACCTGCGCCTGGCCGGCATGCCACGAAACGAGGCGATCGTCGAGGCCGGCCGCGATCGCTTGCGGCCCATCCTCATGACCGTTGCGACGACCATCGTCGGCCTCGCACCGCTTGCCGTGAGTGCAACCCAGGTCGGAGGCGACGGGCCGCCCTATTACCCGATGGCTCGCGCGATCATCGGCGGGTTGGCATTCTCGACACTGGTTTCCCTGCTGATCGTACCGGCGCTTTACGTGTACTTCGATTCGCTCGCCGCCTGGGGCAGAAAAGTCATGCGCGCGGCCAGGGCAGGCGGCAGCCTGGCTGGAGCCCCGCACACCGCCCTGTAGCACGGCGCTTGCCCTCATCATTGATTCTCAGCCGGGCCGGCCGATGGGGTCGTCCAGGCTGTCGGGCGGAACGGTGAACCACGCCGGCCCGCCTTCGGTCATGTAGATGCAGTCTTCGAGCCGCACGCCGAATTCATCGAAAATATAGATTCCCGGTTCGTTCGAGAAACACATGCCGGGCGCCAGTGGCGTGGTTTCTCCGTGCACGAAGTTGACGCGCTCGTGACCATCCATGCCGATGCCGTGACCGGTACGATGACTCAAGCCCGGCGTCGCATAGCCCGGCCCGTATCCCAGTGACTCGTAATACGACCGCACCGCATCGTCAACCTTGCCCGCCGGTGTGCCCGGTACAGCCATTTCGAAAGCGATCTGCTGCCCTTTGCGCACCGTGTCCCAGACCTCGCGTTGCCTGGCCGACGGTTCACCGAACACGAAAGTACGGGAAATATCGGACTGGTAGTCCTCCACAGCGCAACCACAGTCCATCAGCACGATCTGCCCTTCCTCGATCCGTTGCGGCTGGTTCGTACCGTGAGGATAAGCACTGGCCGGGCCGAACAACGCCATGGCCCAGGTGTCACCGCCACCGAGCGCCGCCTGCGTATCGCGCATCAGTGCGCTGACATCGGATGGCGTCATGCCGGCTTCGAGGCTGGTATACACGTGTTCGTAGGCACGCAACGTGACTTCGCCGGCTTTTCGCATCAGCGCGATTTCACTTGCCGATTTGTACATGCGGCATCCCTGCGTGACCGGACCAGCGCCGGAGAGCTCGTATTGCGGCGCCGCCTGCCGCATCCCCTCGACCACGAAGTAGCGCACGGTTTCTTCCAGGCCAACGCGGCCCTCCTGCACCTTGCGGTCCTTCAGGATTCCGGCGAGCAGTTCAAACGGGCTTTCGTGTTCATGCCAGCTGCGAACATCGCTGCCAAAAGTCATGGACTCGCGCACGCTCGGTTCCTCGAAATACGGCGTCACGACCGCGATTTCGCCTTCGCGGGGGATGACCAGTGCGGTCAGCCTTTCGCTCCGGCGCCAGCGGATGCCGCTGAAATAGAGCATCGCAGAACCTGGTTCGATGAGGAGCGCGGCAATGCCGTTGTCGGCCATCAGGGACTGGGCCTTCGCGACGCGCGCGAGCCTTTCTTCCACCGTGATGGGCGCGGCGTCATCGGTAATTCGGCCCGGCGAGGTCGCGGCTGTCCGGTTCGCCCTGTCCGTGCAAGCGGACAGAAACAATCCAGCGCCGGCCGTTGCTCCCGACAGCCTGAGAAACTCGCGTTTGCTGATGGCCATAAAAAAGATCCCCCGGTTCCGGGGGATCGTAACGGTAACCGCCCGTGAGGGCAAAGCACCTGTCTAGGCAATCCGCCTCAAGCGAAGTGCGAATGCCAATAGTGAAAGCAATAACCAGAATCCGGTTGCGCCGCCACCGGAATGGCCGTGACTGATCGTCACCCGCGGTTCGTCGCGGTCGAAGTCTTCGAGTGGCAGATATGCAAGCTCGGAACTGTCTTCCGGTCCGAAGCTCGCAAGGAAGCTCCCATCCCAGGCGTCGAACAGTTCGATCAGCAGGTCGTAACTGCCCCTCGGGTAACCGGACATGAGTTCCGTGACCAGTACATAAGCGTCATCGCCGCTCGCCCCGAACAGCGTGAAATCCTCGGTCGCCGCATATTCGTTCCACGGGCCGCCTTCCAGGCTCAGGTAGACCACCGCATACACGTCGGCGGCGCTATAGATCGTATCGGCATCGATCAACAGGTCGATGCCGTGGTAGTAGCCGTCCCGGTCGTCGTCCGCAAACAGGATTACATCGGCCTCATAGACCCAGAAATCGAAAGCTGCACTCTCCGCTTGCGTCATATCGGTTCCTGTCTTCGCGCTGGCGGATGGCTTGACTCGCGGCCCGGTTTGCCTGAGGCCCTCGTAGGTATCGACGGTCTCCGTTCCACTTTCGCGATTGGCACGGCCACCCTGCCGGACGTGCAATGACCTGGAGCTGCGCGTCTCGTCAGCATTGGTCCCGGGCGCTTCCGCGTGAGCGCCCAGCGAAATGGTCATTGCCAACAGCACGGCAAGAGACGCCAGGATACGCAGCCAGTCGACTTTCTTGTTTACGTTACAGGTGGACATCTCGATTACCTCTCACGCACAATCCATTTGCTCGTCACTATTAGAGAACAGCGCCGATGAATCGGAGCTGAACTTTTTCCGCGAAACCTGAACCGAAACTGAACGGGGTTGCCGACAGGCAGGTTCTGCCGCAACCCCGGAGCTGGCCTGCATCAGTGAAAATCACGCCGCCACACGATTCGATGGGAGCAGCCGTTGCACTGTTGCTGTTCGGCGTAGCCTGCGGACTTGCGCTGGACCTGTTCGCCAAGGCGTTGCTTGCCGACTACTCGCTGGAACAATTCGTGCTCCTGCGCAGCATCGTCGGGCTGCTGTTCTTTTTCGTCATCGCACGTTGGTACGGTGGGTTCACCAGCCTGCGCTCGTCGCGCTGGCACTGGCATGTCTTGCGCACCGTACTCGCGACCGGTTCGATGTTCGGTTTCTTTTACGGCCTGGTGTATATGCCGCTGGTCAACGCGCTGACGCTGGCTTTCACGGCGCCGCTGATCGTTACCGCCCTGTCGGTACCGTTCCTCGGCGAGCACGTGGGCTGGCGGCGATGGCTGGCCGTGGTCATCGGCTTCGCCGGCGTGCTGATCATCCTCCGGCCGGGCACCGGCCAGTTCAACCATGCCGCGGTCGCCGTGCTCGGCTCGGCCGTGTGTTATGCCGGACTTGCCATCACCGCCAGAAAACTCGCAGGAACGGAGAGCAGCTTCGCGTTATCCGTGTACGTGCTGGCCGGCCCGCTCGTTGCGTCGATGTTCACCATCGCGGGCGACTACACGCCGCCGGATGCGACCGGGTGGCTGCTGTTCACTCTGGCGGGATTGAGTTCGGCCGGCGCCTGGATCGGCATCGTCGGCGGTTACCGCAGGGCGCCGCCGGCCATGCTTGCGCCGCTGGAATACACCGCGCTGATCGGCGCTGCCGCTGCCGGCTACTGGATCTGGGGCGAAGTGCCTGATCGCTGGGTCGTCATCGGCGCACTGACCATCATTGGCAGCGGCCTGTTCATCGTGTACCGGGAAGTGGGTCAGGCGCTGACCGCACGCTACCTGCGGGTGTTCACCGTCATCGCAGACGCCATCGTCGCCAGGCGGCAGGGTCGCGAGACCGATTAGCCGATCGGCAGCGACCGGGCCAGTAACTCGATCCTTGCCGCCATGTCGTTCAGCACCGATGCTGCAAGCTCGATCTGCGGATCGACTTCCGCATAGTTGCGCTGCTCAATCGCTTCGCGCACGCCGGGCAGGGTCTTCACGCCGTAGCCGGTGTAAAAGCCCGGCGCATAGACATGATGCTTGTACCACTCGCGGCCTTTCAGGCCTTCACTGCGCGTCAGTATCCTTTCACTGGTAAACAGCAGCCTGTTGATCTCGTCGTTGACGACGTCCTTGTCAACTGCTGCATCCGCATACAGGGTTGCGGCTGCGTTCAAGCGATCCAGGCTGTTCTGCAAGGGCGCGAAATTGAAATGTGGTACCGGTTCCTGCCGTTTCGGCGGCCCGAGCGTGTAGGTCGGATCGAGTGCCGCGGCGAAAATGCCCTGGTCGATTTTCTCGTTGTTGTCCGCCGTTTCCTTGCGCATCTTGTCGGCGAGTTCCGTCAACTCACTGATGTACAGCGCAAGGTTATCGGCGAATGCCGAAAACTCGAACGGCAAACGTTGTGCATTGGCCAGGCGCAGGCTGGCGCGGCCTGCCACCTGGGCCAGCGCAACTCCGTACGCCAGGCCCGGATCGACCCAGGTCGTATAGTGTTCGTAAGTATCGTAGAGCGTGTGGTAACTGCCATCGTCGCCCTCGCCGCCGAAACTGATATTGGCCGAGGCGATGCCGAGATGCTGCAGGAAGGGCGTGTAGTCCGAGCCGGACCCCATGGGATAAAGGCGCAGGTCACCGCGCGTCTTCGCTTCCTCCTTCTTTTTCTCGTCCTCGGCGTTGAGCCGCAGCCAGGCGCGGCGCCTTTCCTTCAACGAAATGTCCATGCGCGGGTCGCGTACGTCCTCCATGATCCGGTTGAAGAATTGCTCGAGTACGTGGCTCCCCCCTATGTCGACGAAACCGCGGCTGTTGCCGTCCGTGTTGATATAAGCCACGGCATGTTCGCGAAGTTCGTCCGCGTGGTGTTCGACCCATTCCGTCGAACCGATCAGTCCCTGTTCCTCGGCATCCCATGCTGCATAGACAATCGTGCGGCGCGGCCGCGCACCCTCGCGCGCAAGTTCGCCGACGGCCTTCGCTTCCGCAAGCATGGCGACCATGCCGGATGAAGGATCGGCAGCACCGTGATTCCAGCCGTCGTGATGATTGCCGCGGAGTACCCATTCGTCCGGCTTGTCGCTGCCTTCGAGGCGCGCGATTACGTTGTAGGCTGTCACCTCGCGCCAGTCGAACTCGAGTTTCAGGCGCACGCGCGCGGGACCCGGACCGAAGTGATAGGTTATCGGCAGGTCACCGCGCCATTCCACCGGAACGACAGACCCGCCGATCGCCCGCAGCAATGGCAGCGCGTCCCGTTGCGAGATGGGCAGCACCGGGATGCGCGTGACAGTCGGGGCCGCATCGAGTGCAAGGCGCTTTGCCGACTTCGTCGCACCTGTCCCAGGCGTCAGGATGTCACCAGGATAGGTCGGCATGTCCATGACCGAGCCGCGCTGTACGCCGCTTTCGTGTTTGTAGGGGCCTGCCGGATACACGTCACCCATCCCGTAACCGTCGTCCGCCGGATCGGAATAGATGATCGTGCCGATGGCGCCCTTCTCGCCGGCAAGTTTCGGTTTGATGCCACGCCACGACTTGCCGTACTTCGCGATTGCGATCTTGCCGGTGACATCGATGCCGTGCCGCTCGAGGATCTCGTAGTCCTCGGGGATGCCGTAGTTGACAAAAACGAGTTCGCCTTCGACTTCGCCGTCGATGGAATAGGCGTTATAGGGAGGCAGCAGTTCCTCGCGTACCGCTGTGCTGGGATCGGCTTCGAGCGTGTCCTCGGTCAGCGAGGCCCTGAAACCACCCGGGGCCAGCAATTCGAGTTCGCGGGTCCTCGGCACGGGCAGCACGATCTGGTACTCGGCTATTTCGACGTCGTAACCCCACGACCGAAAAAGCCCGGCTATGAAGTCCGCGTTCTCCTTGCCGTAGGCGGAGCCGACGTGATGCGGCCGGGCACTCAGGCGGCGCAGCCAGGCATCCATTTCACCGGCATCGATCTTTTCATCGTAACGGCGTTCGAGGTCCTGCTGCTGTTCGGTCACCGACGATTCCGTGACGGTATCGGCTGCGACGACTGCTGCGTTGAACAGCAGCAAGAAAACACAGGCAAGGTTGCGCATGGAACTCCCCGGTCGGTTCATGATTCTGGTCTACTGGTTTGCGATCGCGGCACGAAACTCGCGCAAGGTTTCCTTGACTCTTGCAGCATGTCCGGCGCCCATACGCATCAGGAGCTTTTGTCCGCTGGAGCGGCTCTCCAGTTCCGCATCGGCATACAGGTACAGCACGTTCGGCCGCACCAGCGTCACAGGTTCTCCGGGTTCCGGAGTTTCCAGCAGGTGATCGATGACCTCGACGAGGCGATCGTTGAAATAGCCTCTCGGATAACCGAGATTGATGTACGCATCCTGGAACAGCGGATAGAAGCGCCGGTAGGTATCCACGACCTGCGCAATATCCGCTGTTGTCACGACCTGCACCAGCGCATCGTACCGCGCATAGTTTTCCGGGCTCAGCGTGTATTCACCGCTCCCGTCCTGTCCGTCTACGGCGAATTCTCCCTCCAGCCGGCCGACGGGCCGGATTTTTTCCGCCACGTGCGCACGTGGCAGGCTGTCTACCGTCGCGACGATTTTCTCGATCAGCCCGGACTCGACCAGCAGCCTGCCGATGGCATCGCCATACAGTTCAGTGAGTTCCAGCCTGAAATATTCATCGCTCGCATCGAGCGGCGGAAGGGGCCGGAGTCCGGATTCGTCGGCCGGTTCGCCGACATCCGGCATCGGGTACAAGGGCCCGACACGTTCCGCGGCCAAGGGCTCCTGCACCTCCGGCTTCAGGGTTTCGGCTGCCGGCGGTTCCGGTTCTCTCGTCTGCCTGGCAAGGAACCACAGTGCCGCCGCCACGGCGAGCGCAAGCAGTACGGGTATCAGCCACTGCGATGATTCTCTGTTCATGCGCGTTACTCTTCGAAGTCGCGGATTGCGGGAGCGAAAACGCTCGTACAGCCTGGCTGCCCGATTCTGTTTTTCACCGATTCGCCGCCTGTTATCCTGTCTCATCCTCAAGGTCGAATCCAGCGGAATTACGAGAAATCCCCATGAACAAAACCGGCACCGCAAGGGTCCTGATCCTGTCCGTTCTTGCCGCTTGCACGGCCGATCACGGTGCCCCGGAGGCAACAGTCGATATGGACCAGGTCGCGCGCGAATACCTATTCCTCGAACTGTCCATGGCCCTGCACGACGAGGCACATGTCGATGCCTATTTCGGCCCGGAGGGCATCCGGTCCGAAGCAGAGAGGGCGAAACTGCCGCTGGCGGAAATCGACAGCCGGGCCGCGGCGCTTGCGCAATCGCTCGCCGGCGCGCCCGTGGATCCGGGAAGGCTCGCCGGGCTGTTGCAGCGCCTGCAGGCACTTCGCACCCGCATCCGCATGAACCAGGGTGATACCCTGCCCTTCGACGAGGAATCCATGCTGCTCTTCGGTGCCGTGGCACCGGACCACGACGCCGCGCATTTCGCGGCGATCCTGGCCGAGATCGATGTGCTCGTGCCGGGCGAAGGCAGCCTGCCGGAGCGGGTCGACCGCTTCCGCGCGAGCTTCGATATCCCGGCCGAGCGCCTCGCGGCGGTATTCGACGCCGCGATCGCCGAATGCCGCAAGCGCACGCTTGCACGCATCGAGCTGCCGCCGGACGAATCCTTCACGCTCGAGTACGTCAGGGACAAGCCCTGGTCGGGCTACAACTGGTACAAGGGCAACAGCCAGAGCCTTATACAGTTGAATACGGACCTGCCGACGAACGTCAATCGCGCGGTCGACCTCGGTTGCCACGAGGGGTATCCGGGACACCATACGTACAACGCGCTGATCGAAAAAAACCTCGTCATTGGCAAAGGCTGGCTCGAATACAGCCTGTATCCGCTCTTCAGCGCACAGTCGCTGATCGCCGAGGGCAGCGGCAACTACGGCATCGACCTCGCGTTCCCCGGCGATGAGCGCATCGCGTTCGAGAAATCCGTGCTCTTCCCCCTGGCCGGGCTCGATCCGTCCGAAGCCGACCGTTACTACGAGCTGCTGGCATTGCTCGCGAGGCTGGATTACGCCGGCAACGAAGCAGCGCGCGATTATCTTAACGGCGACATGACACGCGAGCAGGCGGCACAATGGCTGGTCGATTACCAGCTATCCTCGCCGGAGCGCGCCAGCCAGCGCACGCGTTTCTTCGATACTTACCGTTCCTACGTGATCAATTACAACCTCGGCAAGGACATGGTAAAGCAGTACGTCGAGCGAGACGGCGCAAACCAGGATCAACGCTGGGAGCGATTCGAGCAACTGCTCTCTTCGCCGATGACGACAGCCGATCTCCGGTAAGGTAAAAGCCCGCTCAAGCGAGGACAGGTCAGCACCGATGCGTATGCGAGAAACTCGACACATCTCCGAGGCAACGATTGCAGCGCTGGCCGAAACGCTTTGCGATATTTGTCATCTGTTTGGCGAACGGCAATGGTGCCTCGCTACCAGCGGCAATTTCTCCGCGCGCATCGACGGTGATCACTTCCTGATCACACAGTCGGGAAAGGACAAGGCCCGGCTGTCCCCTGACGACCTCATGATCTGCGACATGCGGGGTCAGGCAAAGGACCCTGCGCTCATTCCGTCTGCGGAGACTGCGCTGCACCTTTGCCTGTATCGCCACGACCCAGGGATAGGCGCGGTCTTCCACACACATTCGGCGACGGCAACGATCCTGTCGCGCCGCGCCGGCAGTGCCGTCGACATCTCCGGTTACGAGATGCAAAAAGCGTTCGCCGGGGTCCGCAGCCACGAGACCCAAAGTCACGTACCCGTCTTCGACAACACACAGGACATGGGGGCGCTGGCAGACAGCCTTGGGCATTACCTGGGCGAGAAACGCTCGCTGGCGCCGGGCTTCCTGATCCGCGGTCACGGCCTGTACGGCTGGGGCCGTGATGTCACAGAGGCACAGCGTCATGTGGAAGCGCTGGAGTTCCTGCTCTCCTGTGCCTGGCAGGAAGGTTTTGCCGACCGGCAATAGGCATGTCAGCCACGTCCGCAATTCCCAGGCCTATACCGGTCGCCGCGATCGTCCTGGACATCGAAGGCACGACGAGTTCGCTCGATTTCGTGCACGAGGTACTCTTTCCGTACGCGGCTCGCGAACTGCCGGCGTTCGTACGCCAGAATCAGCAACACCCCGCCGTGAGCTCCCTGCTGGCCGACGTGCGCAACGAAGCTCGGGAACCCGAAGCCGCTACCGAAAGAATCGTACAGATCCT
>DATICC010000114.1:0-2180 GCA_035457045.1 Woeseiaceae bacterium
AGGGCCTGCGAATTGCCGCCCGACACGAAAAGCGTAACCGGATCCACGGCAGCGTCGTACTGGTCTGTAAGGAAGCCAGCGAGCGACACCAGGAACCGGGGGTCCCCTTGCAACACACCGTAGTTCAATTCGAACGGGTGTGCATCGGCATGAAATGCGGCGCTGGCTCTTCCGACGAGATCCACCGGCAGCAAATCAGCTGACGGCTGGCCTACACCGAGATTGATGGTGCCCGGCGGCGGTGCGCCGTCGAACGTCACGATGCCGCTATTTCTCATCAACCTGTACTCTCTTGATCCGTGCGCCGGCACCGCTTTTGATCGACACCCGGGAACGCGGCACGCCAAAGTGAGCCGCAATCAACGACAGCATTTCCTTGTTGGCTTTGCCATCGACGGGCGGTGACTTTACCCGCGCGATCCAGGTGCCATCGGATTCCTCCAGCTGGCTCACGCGTGAATTCGGTTTGACTGTGACCTGGATGATTTTCACATCGGCCGGTTGTTTGGCATACGATCATCCGCTCGCGGGAGGTGCTGCCATCCAGTAAAGCTACTCGGCCTCGAGCTTTGCCCTGGCGGCGGCCAGCGACTTTCGCTTGTCGGCACTGACCACCGGATAATGAAGCTCGAGCTCGTAGATCGCATCCACCACCGCGGCGGCGACGACAAGCCGCGTGAACCACTTGTTATCTGCCGGTACGACATACCAGGGCGCGTGTTTCGACGCCGTGTGCCGAATCGCCTCTTCGTACGCGGCCTGGTACCTTGACCAGTGCTCCCGCTCGGCCACATCGCCTGCAGAAAACTTCCAGTTTTTCTCCGGATTGTCGAGGCGCTCCATGAACCGGCGCTTTTGCTCGGCCTTGGACACGTGCAGGAAAAATTTGAGGACGATGATGCCGTTGCGCACCAGGTACTGTTCGTAGTTGCGTATGTCCTCGTAACGGTCGCTCCAGATCTTTCTTGTCACTAGCGATGGATGCAGTTTCTGCCGTGCCAGCAAGTCTTCGTGAACCTTGACGACCAGCACTTCCTCGTAATACGAGCGATTGAAGATGCCGATCTGGCCACGCGCCGGCACGTTGCGCATGTAACGCCACAGGTAGTCGTGATCCAGCTCTTCACTGGACGGCTGTTTGTACGAGGTAACCGTGCAGCCCTGCGGGTTGATGCCGGAGGTCACGTGCTTGATCGTGCCATCCTTACCCGCTGCGTCCATGGCCTGGAACACCAGCAGCACGGCCCAGTGGTCCTGCGCATACAGCATTTCCTGTTGCTCGGCCAGCCAGTCCACGCCCTGCTCCAGCAACTCCTTTGCCTGCGGCTTGTCCTCGGAATTCAGGCCGCCCGTATCGCGTGGATCGATACTTTTCAGGCGGAAGTTCTTGCCGCTGGTGATGCGGTAGGGCTTGATGAAGCGCTCGATCAGCTTGTGATTCTGCGCCTGTGAATTGCTGACCCACTCGCTGCTCTTCGCCATCGATCAGCCCTTGCTTTCCCAAGGTTTGCGCGAACTCACCCGGGTGCCGCCGGCTTCGCGATGCCTGTCGATGCGAGCCGCGATCTCGTCGGTCATCGCTTTGACCTCTTCCGGGCCGAGACGGTCGATGGCCTTGTTCAGTGAGCCATAGGTGGCTACGAGCAGGCTGCGCAGTTTGCGAAAACCCACCGGATTGCGCTTGCCACACACGGACTCGTCATTGTTGAGAATGCGATCGACCACACCGGGATCGCGTAGTTGCACATCACAGACTGCCGTCAGGCGCACCAGCTCGTCCGCGATCGAGTCGAGGTGCCGTGACCAGACAGGATTCTTCGAAGTGCTAATCGTGAATCTCCCTGTTTCAACCTTGCCCAGAATACCACTTCCGAAATAGGTGCCGGATTTATTTTTTCCGCAATACAACAAGACCGGCACCCATTTCGGCACCTTTTTCCAGCGGGAAGTACGTAGAAGTCACAAGGACATAGCGGATTCAGCGAATGCTTTTTCTCTTTGTCACGTCTCACTATCAGCAAGGGATTTAAAGAGAGAAGAATGAGCTCACGCTTCGCTCAGCCTCATGCAGGCACGATCAGTACGCGATCGCTGATCATCGACGCCGGAACATTGCCGGCGGTTGCAGTATTCGGCGGTCTGGTCTTGCTTGCCGTGCTCATGCGCCCTCTGCTCGCGGT
>DATICC010000115.1:0-15620 GCA_035457045.1 Woeseiaceae bacterium
CAGGCCCAGGGTGACATTCACTGCGGCGCCGAAGCTTGCGTACTTCAGGACCGGCAACCCCTGGTCGTGATACATCGCAATGATGGCGTCCCGGGGCCCCGCGGCGGGAGTGAACGCCGTGTCCGCAGGCAGCGGCCCGCGCACGTCAAAGCCGCGCTCACGAAAGCTTTTCACCACCGGTGCGATGATGCTCGCGTCCTCCTTGCCAAGGTGGCCGCCTTCGCCCGCGTGCGGGTTCAGTCCGCAAACGATGACTGACGGCTTCGCAATACCGAACAGCCGGACCAGGTCGGCCAGCAGCACCTCCATGACGCGGGTCAGGCCCTCCTGAGTCAGCTCATCGGGGACGTCACGGAGCGGCAGGTGCGTAGTCGCCAGCGCCACGCGCATCGATTTCCCGACCAGCAGCATTACGGGCGTGGCGCTGCCGGTCAGCTCTGCCAGCAACTCCGTGTGGCCGCTGAAAGCGATTCCCGCGTCGTTGATGACGCTCTTTTGCAGAGGTGCAGTGACCAGCGCGGCATACTCACCCGACAGGCAACCGGCAACGCCGGCTTTCAGGCCTTCCAGCAATGCGCTTGCATTGGCCGTGTCGGGAATTCCGCAGACTCGCGGTTTCGGCAGTTCTTGCGGGATGACCAGTAGCTCACCGTCGCGGACCTGGCGATTCCCGTCGTACTCGCGAATCCGGACATCGGATCCGGTGCGCTCGGCGCGCACCCGAAGCGTCACCGGGTCTGCGATCACCAGCAGGCGATCGAAATGCGGGGTATGCGCCAGTCGCAGGCAGAGTTCGGGGCCGATGCCGGCGGGCTCGCCGGCAGTGACGACCACCGGTTTCCTCGGATCTTTCCTGGTCACGGCGAATCGGCGATTGGCTGGCTGCGCCGCCGGTCAGATCCGGATTTCGACGTAGGCTTCGTCGCGGATCCGGCGCAACCAGAGTTCTGTTTCGCTGGCGAGCTTGCTGTTGCGAATCTGCAGGTCGCAATTCTCCTGTTTCAGGTCCTCGGTGTTGTCATAGGTACGTCGGTCCATGACCTCCAGAATGTGCCAGCCGAAGCGTGATCGGAACGGTTCCGAAACCACGCCGGGATCGGAGCTGTTGGCCACCTGTTCGAACTCCGGTACGAACGTTCCTGGACCGGCCCAACCCA
Organism: Woeseiaceae bacterium; assembly: GCA_035457045.1. Taxonomy (GTDB): domain Bacteria; phylum Pseudomonadota; class Gammaproteobacteria; order Steroidobacterales; family Woeseiaceae; genus JAKEGN01. Next base: position 1,158 of record DATICC010000115.1, read on the forward strand.
TCTCGCCTCCTTCGTTGGCCGAGCCCGGGTCGTCGGACATGAGCTTGGCCAGTTCACCGAAGTCAGCGCCTTCCTGCAGCTGCTTGCGGGCATCGTCCAGCCGCTGCCTGGCCGTCTGGTCGTCGATGATTTCGTTCGGCGTAATCAGGATGTGGCGGACCTTGACCTGTTCGATCTCGCTGCGCTGGATCGCGCTGCGCATGTCGTTGACCTTGACGATATGAAAGCCGCTCACGGTGCGCACCGGGTTCGACACCTCGCCCGGTTTGAGATTGCCGACGACGTTGTAGAACATGGTCGGCAACTGGTCGCCTTTCAACCAGCCAAGCTGGCCGCCCTCAAGGCCGGTCTGGCTGTCCGAGTGCCGGACAGCCATCTCGGAGAAATCCGCGCCGAGCAACAATTGCCGGTACACATCGTTGGCTTCGGCATCCGCCGCATCAATCTGTTCTCCGGTCGCGGATTCGGGCACCGAAACGAGTATGTGCGCGAGATCGTATTCGGAGTTGACCACGACATTGTCCTCGAGATCGTCCAGGCATTGCTGGATTTCCCGCGGTGCGACCGAGATGCGCCCGATCACTTCGATGCGGCGCAACTGTTCGAGTGTGATTTGCTTGCGCGTGTCGCGGCGATAGTCGGCGTAATTGATACCATCCTTGGCGAGCACTTCGGGCAGCTGTTCGAAGGGGATACCGTTCTGCTGCGCAACCCGCAGGATGGCCTCGTTAAGCATCTGGTCCGAGATCTGCAAGCCGATGCGTTCGGCACGCTGCAACTGGGCTTCCTCGACGATCAGCCGTTCCAGGACCTGTTGCTGCAATATGTCGTCCGGCGGCAATTGCATGCCTTGTGCGCGAGCGCGGGCGACGATTGTCGCCGTGTCCCTGTAGAGCTGGCTCTTGAGGACGACGCCTTCGTTCACGATGGCCGCTATGCCATCCAGCATGACGCCGGTTTCGGACAGTTCTGCCGCCGTCCCAAGGCCTGGAAAGGTCAGCACGGTGAGCGCTAAGTATTTGAATCTAAACATAAAGAATCAGTTCATTCCGGCCGAATAGCCAAGGATACCACGCTCCAGCATGGCATCCGCAGACGAGCCGACGCTGCTCACGCCCTTGAGCACCAGCTGCAGACCAAAGGAGTTGTCCATGGTTCCGTCGCGCGTCGACAGGTAACGCCGGGACACCAGCCGCAAGCCCCAGCAACAGCTCTCGTACTCGAGCCCGACCAGCTGCTCGAGTGTCTCCTCATCGCGCAGCGAATAATTGTATCGCCCGACGAAATTCCAGTTATCCGTCAACGGCCACGACAGGGACACATCACCCTGCTCCAGGGAATCGCGCCTGAAGCGGTAGGCGACATTGAAGATCTTGTTGAACTGGGGCCGGTACTGGATCCTCGCCTCCGATCGGGTCGTGCCCCTGTCTTCCACACCCCATTGATGACCAAAATCGAAGTTCAGATGTTCATAGAGCAAGAAGCGAATCTCGGCAATGTAGTCGGAAGAATCGCTGCCGACCGGCGTTTCCCCGGGCAACGTCACGCCCTGCTCACTGAGGTAGCGCGCCTGGCCGATCGTCGCAGTGACCAGCTCCTGGCCGGTATCGAGATCGTGGATACGAGACGTCACCCCGATACTCAATTGATCCGTGTCCCCGATGCGGTCGATGCCGAGAAACCGGTTGCGACGGTACAGCTGGACGAGGTTCAGGTCCGGCAGGATCGTGTCGAAGACCGGCAACCCGGACTGTTCGCGATACGGTATATGGGCGTAAAGCAGCCGCGGCTCGAGAGTCATGACCCGGTCGGCCGAGGACTTCAGGTTGCGCTCCAGGATGATGCCGGTATCGAAGCTTGCAATCGGCAATGTGCGGCTCGGATCGCTGTCCTCGCCCGGGGCGGTACCATCGAGCTGGTACTGCGTGTGATCCATGGTCACACCGGGAACGACAAACCAACCGGAGCGTTGCAGCGGCCAGGTGACCTCTGGCGTGATATTGAAGCGCCAGCCGGTCACTCCGACGTCCCGATCGAAATACACCAGTTCGCTGCCCACGGCCAGGTTGAGCCCGAGCAGCTGGTCCGGCCATGCCCCCCGCACACGCGCCTGCGGCAGTCGCCGGTATGGCAGGTCGTCTGACACGATGGACTCATCGATGGTCTGGTGATCCTGCACCTGCACAAACGCGGACCAGCTCTCGCCGTAATAGTCGAACCAGGCACGCTGGTTCAGGTGCGTGGTGCTCGATGCGGCGAGCGAACCGCCGAGGTCTTCGAAATACTGTGCATCGGACACCTCGGTGAAATCGACGACGTTTCTCCAGGCATTGTCGAACACAGTCTGGTGCCGCAACAAAGCCAGGTGGCGCGTGGTGTTGGTCATGCTGTCGTTGCGCAGGTACTCGACGGCCGCGAGACCCGAGTTTCGCCGCGTCAGGTAGCGAAACTCGGACTCGATCTGCGTGCCTCGCGCTGTCAGCAACCGTGGTGTGATCGTCGCATCGTAATTTTCGCGTATGTTCCAGTAATACGGCACGCTGATTTCGTTACCGCTCCGCCCCGCGCTGCCGATCACGGGTGCCAGGAGGCCGGACTTTCGAGCATCACCCAGCGGAAAAGAAAAATACGGAGCGTAGAGGATCGGTACGCCCTCGAATCTCAGTTTTACGTTTCTGGCCGTTCCTGTGCCGGCGACAGTATCCAGCTTGATGTTGCCGGCCTCGATGACCCAGTCATCCGAACCAGGCGGGCAGGTCGTGTAGTTCACGTCATTCAGTTGCAGTAAGCCTTCCTGGTTTATCTCGAGCAGGTCGGCCGCACCGCGCGAATTGCTGGCGCCCAGTTCGAAACTGGCGTCGTCGAAGCGGATCCGCCCTGTGCCGTAGGAAAATTCAGCGGATTCGCTGAGCACCTGCGTGGCCGGGTCTTCGAACCGCACGGCCCCGGTCAGCAGCAACGACTGTGTTTCGGGAACATACCTTGCCGCGTCGGCACCGGCGACGCGCTGGCCCTGCCGGACGAAGACACCGCCGGTCATGGACGCGCGCGGCTCGGCGCCCAGGGTCATGTCGATTTCGCCGGCCTCGAACTCGATGGTGCCCGGATCGACGGCAGCACCCTCCGCGTTCACCAGTCGATCCGAAAGCTGCCGGTCCGGTGGTGTCTCGCAGACGAGGCCCGTCCGCTGGGCAGCGGCCGTCGAATACATCAGCCACAACAGGAGGCCGGAAGCTAGGGTAGAGGATCTTGGCAAAAGGGGTTCGTCTGATAAACCGCAATCAGTACAGGATGTTAGCGGGAAAAGATGTTAACCGGTAATACGATTTGCTACCTTCGCACAGTTCCGGAGACCCTTCAACGAATAGAGCGTATGGACACTGCAGACGACGGACAGGACTCGCGGATCGGCGAGCTGCGTGACTGGCTGAACGGTCTCGGCGGATTCGATCTCTCGACCCTGCGACCTGCCTCCGGTGATGCAAGCTTCCGGCGCTATTTTCGCCTGAACCGCGGCGACCGCACTTTCGTCGTAATGGATGCGCCGCCGACAAAGGAAGATTGCGGGCCGTACCTGCGCATTGCCGGCTACCTGGAGCAGATGGGGCTGCATGCCCCGCATGTCATCGAGACCAGTATCGAGCAGGGATTTCTGCTGCTGACCGACCTGGGTTCGCGACAGTATCTGAGTGAGCTGCAGGATGCGCCCGGCCGGGTAACGGAGCTGTACGGTGACGCGTTGCAGGCGCTCGCCATCCTGCAATCCGAAGGCGAGGAGCTGAAGCGACTCCTGCCGCCCTACGACGACAAGCTGTTGCGTTTCGAACTCAGCCTGTTTCGCGACTGGCTGTGCAAGCGCCATCTCGGTATCGACTTCGGGCCTGCCGATGAACTCGAGTGGCAGCGCTGCTGCGACCTGCTGGTCGACAATGCTCTGTCGCAGCCGAGCGTGTTCGTGCATCGCGATTACCATTCGCGAAATCTCATGCTGGTCGACGACAACAATCCCGGCATCCTGGACTTCCAGGACGCGGTGGAGGGCCCGTTGACCTATGACCTCGTTTCCTTGCTGAAGGATTGCTATATCAGCTGGCCGGCGGAGCGGGTCGGCGGCTGGGCGGAGGGCTTTCACCGCATGGCGCCATCGGCAAGCGGACTTGCACGGAAGGAGTTCATGCGCGCTTTCGAATTGACCGGGGTGCAACGACAGCTCAAGGCTTCCGGGATCTTTGCCAGGTTGAACCATCGCGATGGCAAGCCTGCGTACCTTCGCGATGTTCCACGTACGCTGAATTACATCATCGACATTGCTCCGCGGTACCCGGAGTTGACGTTCGTTGCGCGCCTTGTCGCCACGCGCGTCCTGCCCAAATTCAACGAGTCGCGCGGATGATAGCCATGATCCTTGCGGCCGGCCGTGGCGAGCGTCTGCGACCATTGACCGATGACATGCCGAAAGCGCTGGTCGAGGTGAACGGCAAGAGCCTGATCGAGCGGCATCTGGCGATGCTTGCGAATGCCGGCGCCTCGACCGTGATCATCAATCTCGGCTGGTGCGGCGAGCAGATCGTCGATCGCATAGGTTCCGGGAGGGCCTACGGCCTGCAGGTCGTCTACAGCCCGGAATACGGGAATGTTCTCGAAACCGGCGGCGGCATCCGCAGGGCTTTGCCCTTGCTCGGTGCCGCGCCCTTCTGGGTGATCAATGCCGACGTTTACACGGACTACGTGATTGGTGGTGACAGTCTGCCGGCGGACTGCATCGGGCACCTGGTCCTGGTGCGCACTCCGGCGCACAAGCCGGTCGGCGATTTCGATCTGGAGGATGGCAAGGTCAGGACCGCGGCGACGCCTGCCCTGACTTTCAGCGGCATTGCTTGCTACCGGCCGGAACTGCTCAGCGGTGAAGCGCCGGGGCGATTCCCGCTCGCGCCGCTGCTGCGCCGCGCTGCCGAGAAGGAGCAACTGTCCGGCAGTCTGCATACCGGTGTGTGGGAAGACGTCGGAACGCCTGAGCGGCTTGCCGATCTCAATCAGTCGCTGCTCGCCGCGGAACTCCCCCGGAGTTGACGTTGCAACTCCGCCGACATGCGTTCGCGCAACTCGGCGAGCGCGGCGGTGACACCGAGGCTGCGAAGATCGGTCACTTGCAGGTCACTGAATCCACAGGGATTAATTCGTGAAAACGGCTCGAGGTCCATGGCGACGTTGAAGGCCATGCCGTGAAAGCTCGCGCCGCGGCGGACGCGCAGGCCGACGCTCGCTATCTTTTTTCCGTCGACGTAGACGCCCGGCGCATCGGCGCGGCTGCTTGCTTGCAGGCCGTACGCGGCAGCGGTTGCGATGGCTGCCTGCTCCAGTGCCGTCACCAGGTCGCGTACACCGAGCGCGGAACGCCGCAGGTCGAGGAGCGGATAGATCATGAGTTGACCCGGGCCGTGATAGGTCACCTGTCCGCCGCGGTCGATCCGGACGACCGGGATATCGCCGGGCGCGAGCACGTGTTCTGTCCTGGCATTCATGCCGAGGGTAAATACCGGAGGATGCTCTGCAAACCAGATTTCGTCCGGTGTCGCTACGTTCCGCTCCTCGGTGAATCGCTGCATGGCGCGCCACAGCGGTTCGTAATCCTGCATTCCCAGCGCGCGAATGACGACGCGATGCGACGGCGTGACAACGGCAGCGGCGTTTTTCACAGGGCGACCAGCACTGCGGTGTTCGCGCTGAGCTCGCGATAGATTGCATCGAGCTGTACCTGGCTCTTTGCATCGATCGTTACCGTGATCGATACGAAATTTCCCGCACTGCTCGGCACGCTGCGTATATCGGCGGTGTCGATGCTCCCCGCATGCCGTTCGATGATGCTCAAGGCGATGTCCCGAAAATCGCCGTCCGGCCGGCCCATCATCTTGATCGGGAAGCGGCAGGGAAATTCGAGCAGACTGCGGTCTCCAGTAATCTCGTTCATGCGTCGCCGCCCGTTGCTGTCATTCGAACCAGAGTTTGACGCCATCGCGGGCTCGCTGCCAAAGCGAGCCGCTCGGATTTTCCTGCAGCGCTCGCAACGGCTCGGTGAGCAACGGATTGCCATTCAGGCTGATCTGCAATTCGGCAACCGGCTGGCCCTCCGCAACCGGCGCGACCACGACCGCAGGAATGTTGAGCACGGATTGCAGCGAGTCGTAACTGCCGCGCGGCACGGTGATATAGACGTCTTTTGCAAGGCCGAGCTCAGTGAATTCGCTGGCCGCTTTCCACACCCTGGCCTGGGTGACCGGCTCTCCCGCCCTGAACAGCAGGCGGGTTTCGAAAAAGCGGAACCCGTAATTGAGCAGGGCCTGGCTGCCGTCTATCCGCGAGCGGGCGCTCGCTGTTCCCAGCACTACCGAAATGATGCGCATGCCGTCCCGTTTGGCAGATGAAATCAGGCAATACCCGGCGTCATCGGTGAATCCCGTTTTCATGCCATCAACGCTCGAATCGCGCCACAGCAGGGAGTTGCGGTTCGGCTGCACGATCTGGTTGTATTCGAATTCCTTCTCCGAGTACCAGCGATAATAGTCGGGAAATTCGCGCACGATGGCACGGGCCACCTGTGCGAGGTCGCGTGCCGTCGTATAGTGGTCCTGGTGCGGCAAGCCGGTTGCATTCATGAAATGACTGGAGTGCATGCCGAGTCCGGCGGCGTAACGATTCATGACTTCAGCGAACACCGCCTCACTTCCGGCGACGTGTTCGGCGAGAGCGACGCTGGCATCGTTCCCGGACTGCACGATCATGCCGAGCAACAGGTCCTTGACCGCCACCCTCGTACCGACCTCGATGAACATGCGCGAGCCCGGCGTGCGCCATGCGTTTTCGCTTATCGTGACCTGATCATCGAGGCTGACCTGGTCCTCCGCGAGTGCGCGAAAGATCGCATAGGCCGTCATCAGCTTGGTCAGGCTGGCTGGCGCAAGTCGCGTATCCGGCGCAAGCGACGCAAGTTCCTGCCCGGTGTCGCTGTCGATCAGCAGGTAGCTCCTGGCACCGATGACAGGCGGAGAGGGTGGTGGTGCCGTTGGTCCCGTGGCAAGCACCAGCCCCGGCAGCAGAAAAAAAGCGAATGAAAACAGAGATATGCGATGTCGGTGTGGCATGATCCCGGGGACGCTGCGGTGGTGAGGCGCATATTGTAGCGTCTCCGAAGGAAAATGTGCCGCCGCAACGGACGCCTGGTGATAGTCAGTCAGTGACCAGGTGGGATTCGGTAATGCCCATGTTGCGCAGATGCACGACCAGCGCATCGTACTGTTCGACATCGGCGATCGGCCCGATGCGCACGCGGTACAGCGCTGGCGAGCGGCTCGTGTCTTCCACGACGAATGCTTTGGAGAGGCCGCTGTCGCGCAACTCGGAAAAACGGCGCCGCGCGTTCTCCGGATCGCCGAATGCGCCGACCTGAACAAAAATGGTTGCTTCACGAGGTTCGCGGGGTGTCATCGCCGGCTGCATTGCCGGCGACTGCGAGGAATCGGCACGCAAGGATTCAGCACGCGAAGCCTGGTCGGACTCCGGTTGCGGATCGAAGCTGATAGCGGTCACTTCGACCAGCCCGGTGCCGTCCCGGATCAGATCCAGTTGCCTGGCCGCCGAGTAAGACAGGTCGATGATGCGGTTGTCGACGAACGGGCCGCGATCGTTGACACGCACGATGACCGATTTGTTGTTGCGAAGGTTGCGCACCTCGACGTAGGTCGGCAATGGCAGGGTCTTGTGCGCCGCCGTCATGGCGTGCATGTCGTACGGTTCCTGGCTGGACGTGGCGCGGCCGTGAAACTTGTCGCCGTACCAGGACGCAACGCCGCGTTCCCTGTAACCGTAACTGGAGGGCAGCACGTGGTAACGCACGCCGTACACCTCGTACACCGGCGGATTGCCGTAGCGGCTTCGCGGTTCCTGGCGCGGGATCACTTCGCCCGGCAGGTCCGGCGGGACAGCGGAACCGCTGCGGGCTGCGCCGTCAACGGACGGCCGGCTTGCGCATGCACTTGCGCCGAGTGCAATGACCGCAAGGTATACGACGCTCCGACCCGTGTTACTGCCGGTCACCGGTTACCTCCAGCGCGATTTCCTGCCCAAGCTGATGTGCCGCAAGCGCGTACATCACGCTGCGATTATAACGGGTAATGACGAAGAAATTGTGAAAGCCGACCCAATACTCATCGCCGTCCACGCCGTCGAGACGGATCAGCTGGGACTTCTGATTCTCAGGCAATTCGGTAACGAACATCACACCCTTGCTGCTCAGAGACTTGACGGTTTCCTCGGGTGACAGGATGTTCTTCGGCGGTTTGCCCTTCCACGGTTTCGACAGTGTAGCCGCGGCGACTACCTGGTCGTTCGATTTCCAGCCATGGGCAACGAAATAGTTGGCCACGCTGCCGATCACGTCATCCCAGTCAGTCCAGATATCGCGCTTGCCGTCGGTGCTGGAATCGACTGCATAGGCGCGATAGCTCGATGGCATGAACTGCGGTCTTCCCATGGCGCCGGCATACGATCCGGTTGCCTGCGCGACGTCCATACCCTCATCCCGCACCAGCAACAGGAAGTGTTCCAGCTCCTTGCGAAAAAATGCAGACCGCGGTGGGTAGTCGAATGCCAGCGTCGTCAGCGCATCGATTACCCGGTAATTGCCTGTGATGCGCCCGAAATAGGTTTCAACGCCAATGATGCCGACCAGGATTTCGCGAGCGACGCCGGTCTCGGCGCTGATGCGGTTCAGGGCCGCCTCGTTCTCGCGCCAGAATTCCGCACCGGCACTGATGCGCTGATCCGTCAGGAAGATCGCGCGGTATTCCTGCCAGGTCTTGGTCTTCTCTGCCGGCCGGCTGATGGCATCCAGAATCTTCTGCTGCGAAGTGGCATCACTCAGTGCAGCGACCAGCACCGCGCGGTCGTAGTCGTGTTCCTCGACCATGGTGTCGATGAACTGCCGAACGTCATCTCGTTCGACATCTATGCCGAGCGCCGGTGAAACCGGCGCAATGAGCAACATTACTTGAATTGGCAGGCTGAATTTTTTCAATGTGGCAGTAACTTGCGGTGTGTGTGTATGGACATGAGAATACCGAAACCGGCCATTATGGTCACCATGGACGTGCCGCCGTAACTCACCAGCGGCAAGGGAATCCCGACGACAGGTACGAGCCCGGTAACCATGGCGGTATTGACGAACACGTACACGAAGAACGTCAGGCTGATGCCGCCTGCGACGAGGCGCGTAAACGTGTCCCGCGCCTGCGTTGCGATGTACAGGCCGCGGCCTACGACAAACATGTACAGGCCGAGGAGGCTCAGCAGTCCGAGCAGTCCGAGCTCCTCACCCATCACGGCAAATATGAAATCGGTACTGCGTTCCGGCAGGAACTCGAGTTGTGCCTGGCTGCCGTTGGTCCAGCCTTTGCCGAACAAGCCACCCGAGCCCAGCGCGATTTTGGACTGGATGATGTTGTAACCGGCACCCAGCGGATCCGCATCCGGGTTCAGCAGCGTCAGGATGCGTTGCCGCTGGTAGTCGTGCATGAAAAAGTTCCACAGGGCGTACGCGCCGGGTATCGACAGCAGAAAAAGCAGGATGATCAGTCGTACCGGCATGCCGGCTAAAAACACCACGAGTATTCCGGCAGTGGCGATCAGCAGGGCGGTACCCAGGTCCGGCTGGCTTGCGATGAGCACCGTAGGCACGACGATCATCACCACGACCAGCAACAGCTGGGCGAACGTCGGCGGAATCTGCCGGTCGTGCAGGTACCATGCGACCGTCATCGGCACGGCCAGCTTCATGATTTCCGATGGCTGGAATCGTATGCCGATGTCCAGCCAGCGCTGCGCCCCCTGGCCGATCTCGCCAAGCAGCAGCACCAGCGTCAGCAGTGTCAGCCCCGCGAGATAGCCCCAGGGAGTCCAGCGACGCAGGAAATCGGGCGGCAACTGGGCCATGACAAAGAGTGCGCCAAGCGCAACGCACAGGCGGAGGCATTGTTGCAACCACAGGTTGATGTCCGCGCCGACCGCACTGTACAGCACGACCAGGCCGAAGCCGCAGATGAGCAGCAAACCCCCGAGCAGGGGACCGTCGAGGTTCAGCTTTCGCATCACCCTAGCGGCGTCGGTCAGTGGCGCCGCGTTGCGTTCGAACAGCCCCCTGGTGTCACTGAAGCGCATTTGAGCCGTACCCGAGATGCTGATCCATCACGGCGCGCGCAATCGGCGCCGCAACGCGGCTGCCACTGCTGCCGTTTTCGATTACCACTGCGACCGCGATACGCGGTTCCTCGAGTGGAGCGAAAGCGATGAAGAGGGCGTGATCCCGCAATCGTTCCTCGACCGTCTCCGCGTCATACTTCTCATCCTGTGCAACGGAAAAAACCTGCGCGGTGCCGCTTTTCCCGGCCATCGCATAAGGTGCACCCCTGCCGACCGCCCTTGCCGTGCCGGCAGGCCCCTGCATGACATCGTGCATGGCGTCGACGACGCTCTCCCAGTAGAACTCGTTGTCGATCCTGACCGGCTCGAGCTGCCTGACTTCAGTCGAAACGCGCTGACCGGTAAGGGCATTTTCGACCGCCGCTACGATGTGCGGTTCATAGCGGCGGCCGCGGGTCGCCATTGCGGCAACCGCGTTGGCGAGCTGCAACGGTGTTGCCAGCATGTAACCCTGGCCGATGGACGCGATCACCGTTTCGCCGGGAAACCAGACCTGGTCGGCCCGTTCGCGAAACGCGCCGCGCTTCCACTCGCGTGACGGCACCAGCCCTTGCGTTTCGCCGGCGAGATCGATGCCGGTGAGTTGGCCGAGGCCGAACTGGGTCAGGTAGAAATGCATACGGTCAATGCCGATGTCGCGGCTGATATCGTAAAAATACACGTCGCAGGACTGCTCGAGGGCATCGTGCAGGTCGACCGAGCCGTGGCCTTCCGGCTTCCAGTCGCGATAGCGGTGCGAGCTGCCCGGCAGACTGTAATAGCCGGGGCAGAAATTGCGACGAGTCAGGTTGGTCGCACCGGTTTCGAGTGCCGCCAGTGACAGCATCGGTTTGATGGTCGATCCCGGCGGGTAAGTGCCGCGCAGCGCGCGATTGAACAACGGCCGATCGAGGTTGTATTGCAATGCGTTGAATTCGGCTGCGCTCATGCCGATGGCGAACAGATTCGGATCGAATGCCGGCGCACTTACCAGGGCCAGGACCTCGCCATTCTGCGGGTCGATGGCAACCACCGATCCGCGCATGCCCGCCATCGCACGCGAGGCAGCGATCTGCAAATCGAGATCCAGCGTGAGGTGTATGTTGTCCCCCGGTTCGCCGGGTACGCGCGGAGCGAGCGTCTGCGTGAGACCCCGCGGATCGGCAGGAACCTGCCGGCCGCGTGCGTTGGTTACGATCTGCTGGTGCCCGGCATTCCCATGCAGCATCGTCTCGTTGCGGAACTCGACGCCAGACTTGCCGGTGTGTGCCGTGCCGGCGTACTCGGCCGCGGACAAGCGATCGAGATCTTCTGTGGTGATCGCGCCGACGTAGCCGATCGCATGGGCGGTGATGTCCCCGTGCGGGTAGTGGCGAATCAGCCGCGGTTGAAAGTCGACTCCCTGGAAGCGCGGCCTTTGCAGGGCGAACTCGGCGATCTCGTCGTCGGTCAGTCGGAAACGCAGGGTCACCGGTTTGAAGCGCGGGCCGCTCCTGCTCAGCTGCCGAATGCGGCCTGTATCGGCCTCCGCAATCAGGCCGAGCCGGGCAAGTCGTGCCAGCGTATCGTCGAGATCCGGCACCTGCTCCGGTATGAGTTCCAGCTGGTAGGCGGGAAGATTCTCCGCCAGCACCCGGCCTTTGCGGTCGTAGATCAGACCGCGTATGGGCGGCACGGCTTCGATGCGGATCCGGTTGCCCTGTGACTTCTCAGCAAACTCCTCGTGTTCGACCACCTGCAGCTGGATCAGTCGGGCGATGACCACGCCAAGCAACAGCGTTCCTGCCAACGCTGAAAAAACGACACGGCCGAAGAAGAGGCGCTTCTCCGAGTGATGATCCTTGATCGGCGCGATCAGGCGCATCATCCGCAATGCCTCACGCGTCAGACCGCACCCGGTAACGGATGCCGGCAAATAACATCGACAACAACGGCCAGATCAGCGTGCCGCTGACCACCGGTCCCCAGTACGTCACAGCATCGGTATGCAGCCCGGCAACGCCGTTGATCCAGAACAACAGGAACTGGTAGAGGGCGAGCAGGGCGAATACGGTTGCGGTCATTTGTGACAGTGGAAACACGCGCAGTTGCAAGTGAAATTTTACCGTTACGTAGATGACGAAACACAGGGCGAGCGCATGCTGGCCGAGCAACGTACCGTGCGCGGCGTCGACCACGATGCCGACGATCCAGGCCGTACCGACGCTGTAACTGCGTGGCAGCGTCATGGCCCAATATATAAGTGTCAGTGCCACCCAGTCCGGCCGGAACGCCTCGACCGCTGCCGGCAACGGTACGATGCCGAGCATCAGCGCCACGACGATGGACAAGAGAACCGGCAGCCGCCAGGTGTTGCGCCCGTTACTCATCGGTACTCTCCGCCGCTGCCGGCCCGGCGTTTCCGCCGGTTCCGGATTCGGCCGCTTCGCTATCGCCGTTGTCCGCGTTGCCTTCCGGTTCGCCCGGCCAGATCAGCATCACCTCGCGTACCTGGTTCAGTGCGGCCGCCGGGGTCGCCGTCACCGACGCAAACGGTTCCTTCGGGTCGCGGGTGACGGATTCGACCACTGCGACCGGATAACCCGCCGGAAAGGCACCACCGAGGCCGGACGTGACCAGCAGGTCGCCTTCCGCGATGTCGGCATTGTTGGGAAGGAACGGCAATTCCAGCCTGGCAAAATCTCCGCTGCCGACGGCAATGGTGCGCAAGCCGTTGCGGTTCACTTCGACGGGCAGGGCATGGTCGGGATCGCTGATGAGGATGCCCTGGGACGACAACAGTCCGACATCGATGACCTGTCCCACGACGCCACTCGCATCGACCATCGCCTGCCCGTCGAATACACCGTCCCGGCTGCCTTTATCGACGACGATGACATGGCGGAACGGGTTCGCGCTGACCGACATGATTTCGCTGACACGAATTCTCTCACTGCCATGCGGCGTTGCTTCGAGCAGGGCGCGCAACCGCGCATTCTCGGCTTCGAGTGCTGCATACTTTTGCAGCCTTGCTTGAGTCAGCAGCCGCTCCGCCTCGAGCCGACTGTTTTCGAGTTGCAGATCATTACGACTCGCGCTCGCTTCGACAATCCACCGCCATGTCGAGATCGGCGCATCGACGACGACGCGCAATGGGTGCACGGACGCGCCGATTGCCTTCCTGATACCGTCAAGGTAGTTTTCCCGGTTATCGATGACCAGCAACGTGATGCTCAGGCTGGCCAGCAACAGGAATCGAAGGCCCAGCGCTGGCGCATTCGGCGCACGGTGCTGGTTGTCAGATTTGACGGCGGCCATCAGCGTATCCTGTTCGCATCACGGCCCTTGCAGAAATTCTTCGGACTGAAGCGGATTCTATTCCAGTCCGAAAACGGCCGGCCCATGCTCGTCTATCAGTTCAATCACCCGACCGCCGCCTCGTGCGACGCAGGTGAGAGGATCGTCGGCGATAACAACCGGCAACCCGGTCTCTTCCATCAACAATTTGTCGATGTCGCGCAGCAACGCTCCGCCGCCGGTGAGTACGATGCCGCGGTCGGCGACGTCGGAGCCGAGTTCCGGTGGCGTCTGCTCGAGTGCTTCCTTGACCGCACCGACGATGCCCTGCAGCGGTTCCTGCAGCGCTTCCAGAATCTCGTTGCTGTTCAGCGTGAAGCTGCGCGGCACTCCTTCGGAAAGATTGCGGCCCTTCACCGAGCACTCGCGCACTTCCTGGCCGGGGAATGCGGAGCCAATCTCGAACTTGATGCGTTCTGCGGTCGCTTCGCCGATGAGGATGCCGTAATTGCGTCGCACGTAATTGGTGATCGCTTCGTCAAAGCGGTCGCCTCCGATACGTACCGAAGCCGCGTAGACGATGCCATTCAGCGAGATGACCGCCACTTCCGAAGTGCCACCGCCGATATCGAGCACCATCGATCCGCGCGCCTCGTGTACCGGCATGCCCGCGCCGATCGCCGCTGCCATCGGCTCCGGTATCAGCATCACCTTGCGCGCACCGGCACCTTCCGCGGACTCGCGAATGGCGCGGCGCTCAACCTGGGTCGATCCGTACGGCACGCAGATCAGGACGCGTGGGCTCGGGCGAAAGTAACGGGTGCCCAGCGCCTTGCGAATAAAGTGCTGCAACATCTTTTCCGTTACCGTGAAATCGGCAATGACTCCGTCTTTGAGCGGGCGAATAGCGGTGATGTTTCCCGGCGTGCGCCCCAGCATGTTCTTGGCTTCGGTGCC
>DATICC010000116.1:0-4043 GCA_035457045.1 Woeseiaceae bacterium
TGTCGTCGAAGGCAGCGTGAGAAAGTCCGGCAACAGTGTGCGTGTCACGGCGCAGCTCATCGATGTCGAATCCGATGCGCATATCTGGTCCGAGACTTACGAGCGAGAAATCGACAATGTATTCGCCATCCAGTCGGATGTTGCGGGACAGATCGCACGCGTACTAAGCACGGCGTTGAGCACCGACGAGCTCTCACTGATCGGCGAGCGACCCACCGACAGTCTCGGTGCGTGGCAGAATTTCGTATCTGCGCGCAGCCTGTATCGAGGAAGGGTGACTCGCGCGGACCTCGAAAGTGCTATGTCCTTCGTCAATGCATCGATCGAGGAGGATCCGGATTTCGCAAGGGCGCATGCCTTGCGCGCGGCACTGTTGCTTGCGATCGCCATCAACACCGAACCGGCCGATCCGAATCCAGGCCGGTTTCAGACTGCCTATGACGCCGCCAATCTCAGCCTTTCCATGGCACCCCAACTCGGTGAACCGTATTTCATCCTCGCGTACGGGGCCTTTATGGAAGGGCGCCTTGGTGATGCTGACCATTATTTTCGCGAAGCCATTGTTCGCGCACCCAATAATGCGGACGGCCGCAATTGGTACGGAACATTTCTGCTTACTACGGGGTACCTGCGTGACGCCTGGGCCGAAAAGCAACGCGCTGCAGCACTCGACCCGCTTTCGCCGATTATTTCCTGGCAGGTTGCATTTGCGGCCTTGATCGCCGGTCACGATACTGTCGTGCGCGATTTTGCCGCGAAATCACGCGAGAACGGGTGGTCGTCATGGGAACCCAGGGTACTTGAAGCCGGTACCTATTGGCAGCAACGCCGTTACGATGAAGTGGAAGCGCACTATTACGACGTTTTTCCGGGCCAAACCGAGCAGATCGCCAAAGCCTTCAACGCCGTGCGGAAACGTCACATCGATTCTGACACACGGCGCATGCTGGACGGCTTGATGGCTTACGGCCCACCGGTAGTAGCACGCTTCCAGATCGAAGTTCATGCAGGCGACATGGATGCCGCGTTTGCGACGGCCTGGTCGGTTGTATCTTTGCGATCGGTGGGTAACAGCCCCGGGGTCGGCCGCGTGCAGATGCCTGCCGATGGAATGACCGCTGTGGGAATACGCCCTGACTGGTGGGGATCTTCAGTTAGCGAGTTTCGCCAGGACCCTCGCTTCATCGAACTGGTGACCGCTGCTGGACTGATGGATTTCTGGAAGGAACACGGCTGGCCCGATCTGTGCCAGCCCGTCGGCGACGCTGTGCAGTGTCGCTAAAAAAGGGTCAAAAAGTTGCCGGAAAAAGCGGAAAAAGGTGTCGGGAAAAGGTGTCAGGTTTATTTTCAGAGAAAGGTGTCAGGTTAATTCTCCGATTGATGAAAATAAACCTGACACCTTTTTCCAGTCGAATCCGGCACCTTTTTCGGTTGCAGGTGGTATCGTGATGCCGGGCTGTACACAGTACTGAGAATCCTGCTTTGCAAACAGACAAGAAAGCCGAACGGCTGGCCGTGCTCATCGACGCCGACAATGCGCAACCGACCATAGTCGAGGGGTTGCTCGCGGAAATCGCCAAGTACGGGACCGCGAGTGCCAAACGAATATACGGCGACTGGACGGAGCCGAGGCTCAAAGGCTGGAAAGACGTGCTGCTGGAGCATTCCATCCAGCCGATGCAGCAATTCGGCTATACCAAGGGCAAGAACTCGACCGATAGCGCGATGATCATCGACGCAATGGACCTGCTCTACAGCAATAACTTCGACGGATTCTGCATCGTATCGAGTGACAGCGATTTCACCCGGCTCGCCTCGCGCATACGTGAGGCGGGACTGGTCGTGTACGGCTTCGGTGAAAAGAAAACACCAGGCGCATTTGTCTCGGCCTGTGACAAGTTCATCTACACCGAAGTCCTGCGCGCCAAGGAAAGCGACAGCGCGTCAATCAAACAGATGCCGACCAGCCAGCTGAAGCAGGAAACGAAACTGATCAACCTGCTGCGCAGTGCGATCGACGCCTCATCCGATGACGACGGCTGGGCCCAGCTCGGCACGGTCGGCAGCAACATCGCGAAGCAGTCGCCGGACTTCGACGCGAGAAACTATGGTTACTCGAAGTTGAAGTCGCTGGTGAAAGCGATACAGCTGTTCGATATCAAGGAACAGGCTCCCGGCGAAGGCCTGCCGAAGTCGATCTACATTCGCGACAAACGGAAGTCCTGACCTGGTTGATCGAGTACGCAGCTGTCCGCGAGTGCAGACGCATCAGGGCAGGCGATGTCAGGCAAGGAATCGCTGCCAGGCGACAACGCCCCAGACCAGCACGACCAGCAACAGGCTGAAGAGCACCGCCGCCGAACCGAGGTCCTTCGCGCGCCCCGACAGCTCGTGCTGGTCGTCCCCGTGCCGGTCGATCGCTGCCTCGATGGCGGAGTTCAGGAGTTCCACGATGAGTACCAGGATGCATACGCCAATCAGCAGCATACGCTCGAATGCGTTCTGCCCGAGCCAGAACGCCAGCGGCAGCAGTACCAGGGTCAGAGCCAGTTCCTGGCGAAAAGCAGCCTCGTATCGCCACGCCGCCAGAAGTCCCTGCGAAGAGTACCTGGCCGCGCGAATGATACGTCGTATACCGGTGTTGCCTGGCTTGCCCATGGTACCGCCTGGTCTCGGTCTCGTGAGTGCCGGATTCTAAGGTAAAGCGGTGGTCGGATTCCCGCGAAACAGGAACTCGACCAGCCGAACGGGGTCCTACCAGCGACTCCCGATCCGGCCAGGTGAGCAACATCGACGACAAAAAGAACAACATCAGCCGCCGCCGATTCATTCAGTTGTCCGCCGTCGGCAGCCTGGGACTGGTCATCGGCATCCCGCGCATCGCAAGCAGCACGCAAGCGCAAGCTGCGATTCACCTGCATCCGCTGATACGCATCGGTGAGGATGGCGTCATCACGCTTTTTGCGCAGAACCCGGAAATGGGGCAGGGCGTCAAAACGGCACTGCCGATGATCATTGCCGAGGAACTCGACGTGGCCTGGGATGCGATTCGCGTCGAGCAGGCCGACTGGAACACGGCGCTCGAGGGACAATTCTCCGGAGGCAGCCTGAGCGTCCGGCTCAATTTCGATACAATGCGGCGCGCCGGTGCGAGCGCCAGGCACATGCTGATCGCCGCGGCAGCCGATGCCTGGGAAAGGCCGGCCGCCGAACTGACTACCAGCGGTGGTTATGTGCACGATCCGCAACGCGGAATCAGGCTGAGGTATGCCGAGCTGGCTGCCGCGGCGGCGCTGCTGCCGCTGCCCGAGCAGCCGCAGTTAAAGTCCGCGGCCGTCTACCACACGATCGGCAAATCGATTGCAGATGTCGACATCGCGAAGCTGGTCGACGGCAGGCAAGTCTACAGCCTGGATCTCAAACTTCCCGGCATGCTGTACGCGGTGGTGCAACGCAGCCCCCACGGCGACGGGCAGCCGGTGAGCTTCGACGATAGCGACGCCCGGGCCGTTCCCGGCGTGGTCGACGTGCGGATGCTGAGAAACACCGATTTCGGAGGGCGCATCGTGCTGCCCAACTCGCCGAACTTCGTTTCCGGCGTGGCGGTACTCGCAAACAATTCCTGGGCGGCAATGCAGGCTGCGAAGAAGTTGAAGATCGAGTGGCAAGCGTTATCGTCCCGTGATGACAGCGCCGGCCTGATGCGCGAGTTCGCACTTGCACTCGATGGCCAGTTGGAAGTCGTACGACAGGATGGCGACATTGACACGGCCCTCGCCGCGGCAAGCCACGCTGTCGATGCCGTTTACCGGTTGCCGTACCTCGCGCACGTCACGATGGAGCCCATGAACTGCACGGCGCTGGTCGGTGATGGCCGTATCGAGATCTGGGCGCCGACACAGAACCCGCAGCTGGCCGCCGAGACGGTTGCCAAAGCCGTGGGCATCGATATCGGCAGTATCGTGATCCACGTACTGCGCAGCGGCGGCGCTTTCGGCAGGCGTTTTTACGCCGATTTCATCGTCGATGCCGTCATCCTGTCG
>DATICC010000117.1:0-2515 GCA_035457045.1 Woeseiaceae bacterium
GTTAGCCCAGCCGTTGTAGGCCGTCACGCCCTCCGGCAGTTGCGCGAGTGGCCCGGATTGCGCCGCAACATCGATGCCTGCTCGAGCCAGCGAGGCAAAAAGGAGCGCCATGCTGACTGCCATCAGCACAAAGCTGATCCACGAGAGATGAGCAGGCCACAGGGGCATGTCCACGCCATTGCGGCGGAGGGCCAGCGTCACGAGGATCGCAGCCAGGGTCAAACCGGGGACACCGATGGCGAAGGCCATCCCATGCAGCCTATGGTTGAGATCGAAAATGCCGCCCATCATCTCTCCGACGCCGGCCAGGACGAGGAACAGCAAGCCGAAGCGTCCGAGCCAGGTCGCCCAAATGGGCATCACCGCGACGGCGAGGGCCCATGACGCCACAGCCCAGGTGACGAAGACCACGGTCAGCAGCCAGCCGTACTGGCCGTTCGCGTATTCACTGATCATTCGCCAGGACGGATCGAACTCGGGGCTGAGCACGTGCAGCGCGAGCAGCGAGATGGCTGAGGCCGCCGCCGCTGCGATCGCAATCGCCGCAGCTACCGAGGACCACGCGACCGGGGCCGAATCAGCGAGAGTTTGCATGTCAGTGTCTCCTTCGTTTCAACTTGGTCGTTTTCACCCGCCGCTGCCGAGATCCGCCTTGTCAGCCGGATACGCAGTCGTCGAGCACGTTGTCACATAGTCGATGCACGGTGCCTGAAATCGACAGGCATATGACTCCAACGACCGGCGCCTGAACATTACTGATATTGTTCAAATGACTAGAGTTGGCATTGCTGACCAGTCTTTTCGCTCAGGGAGCAACCTGTCACGATTTTGTTAGGGACGGATTTGCTGTCGAATCGCCGGGGAAAGAAACACAGAGCTGGTCGTAACCAGTCGGAGTGCCGCAAAGGCACAGTCCAAAGCCCAGGAACTGCAACGACTAAGGCCTGACGCCGTAACGAGTCCGAAAGTACATATTTGTATAGCTCCAGCGCACCATATGAGTCTATTTTGAAGTGTCCGGACTACCGGTACCGAACCCCTTTCTATATGACCCAATCGTTTAATTTGATAGCAATCGAATCGCTCTGTTGATAGATATTGCTGCGTGTGCTGGGTGTCGGGTCCGTCGGATGAACGCAGTTTCTCAAAGCAATTTGTCGGCCGACATTTGCGTCAGCTGGTGGCCTGAGCCGACTCACGCGAGGCAGCATTACGAAGGGTCTCGTGGTGTGGATAAGGATCGCACAGGAATTCCTTTGAGAAAGGACCGAGCCCACTGGACGGGCAGCCTGCAGGTTTCAACATCACGATGCGGGCTCCGGTAGCCGCGCCTCGATCACGCCACTTTCGTCGATTCGGGTCTCGATGCGCTCCAGCGATTGCCCGAGTGCAGCTCCGAGCACGCAATTGCCGGAGTCAATGTCGAACTGTGCACCATGTACACTGCAAACGATTCGCGTGTGATCGCTGTTCAGGTAGGCGCTCCTCCGCCACGGCATTGATGAACCCTGGTGCGGGCAGCGATTTCGGTACACACGCACAGTGTTGCCGCGGCGGACGGCGAATATCAGGTCCCGACCCTCAGCAAACGGATCGAAGCCGCGTGACTCGCCCTCGCCAAGATCGTTCAGGTTACAAAGCGCGATTGCGGGCACGGGCATCCCCGATTCAAATCATTTCGCCGGCGGACCCATCGGGAACCACTTCTCCGTGCTCTTGAAGAGAAACAGCTGTGAGGTATCCGCGCCGGCCGGCGCTTCACGCGCAACCCACTTGTCGTCGTGCAGGTCCATATCGGCGTCGTACTCGACATGGCAGCCGAGCGGGCTGTTGAAATACCAGAACCAGTTGGAGCCAAACAGGTGCCTGCCCGGGCCCCAGAACGATTCGTAGCCCTTATTGACGAAACGCGTTCCGGCCTGCAGCACCTCTGTTGGCCCACCCATGTGGAACGTGAAGTGTTCACAGCCCTGCATGAACGGTGGCGTTTGAATGAAGAACAAGGTGTGATGATCGGTCGTGCCCTGCGGCCGCATGAACGGCCCGACGTTGGTAAACCTGTCCGTCGTGACAAAGCCAAGTCTCTCTGCGTAGAACTTCTCCATCTTTGCCGCATCCGGTACGAAGTAAACGACGTGCGAAAGCGTTCTCGGTTTCGGATCTGCGGAAGGGTCCGCACCGATGATGTTTTTCGCGCGCTGCGGCGGTGCACCTGGCGCATTCACGGTTTCGACCGGGAGTTTGAGCTTCCTGCGCACGGTGACCTGGAAACCCAGCCCGAAACCGAGATCGTCGACGGTCTCGATCGAGCCGTCGTCGAGTCGTCTCACGTCGCGATCCTTGCCGAGCTCTTTCGCGATCGCCGCGAGCGTTTTCTTGTCGGCGACGCCATAGACTGTCTTCCTCAGCATGCTGCCGGTTTTGAGAGCAGCAGGGAGCGAAGCATCATCCCGAGACCTGATCACGACCGACGTGCCGTCGAGCGCGGTAAAGCGTCCGCCGCTTTCCGGCTTCA
>DATICC010000118.1:0-5197 GCA_035457045.1 Woeseiaceae bacterium
GTACTCATGGTCGGAGGCAATATTCCTGGCAAGACCAAAGTCATCTCGATCGCCATCTATGAGCATGTCGAGACATTGAACTACGCGCAGGCTCACTGGCTCTCGGCAATGCTGCTGCTGTTCTCGTTCGCCGTGTTGTTCGTTGTCTATGCATTCGTCCGAGGTCGCCGTGTCAACACCGGCTAGACACATGCCTGCACTGTCACTGAAGGCCAGAGTTTCCTTCCCTGGCTTCACCCTGGACGTGGACCAGGATTTGACGGTCGATCGTATCGTCGGGCTGTTCGGCGCCAGCGGCAGCGGCAAGAGCACCTTGCTTCGAGTCATCGCCGGGTTCGAGAACAGCGCTCGCGGTCGCGTCGAGTTCGAAGGCGAATGCTGGCAGGACACGGGAAGCAGGCATTTCCTCCCGGCATGGAGGCGGCCCGTGGGATTCGTGTTCCAGGACACGCGCCTGTTCGGCCATCTCGATGTTGCAGGCAACCTGCGCTATGCCGTGAGCCGCAGCAAGTCGGGAAGCGCCTCGATCCGCCACGAAGACATACTGGTGGCTTTCGATCTCCGCGAATTGCTGTCACGCCGTGTCGATGCGCTGTCCGGTGGCGAGCGGCAACGGGTCGCCATCGCTCGCACCCTGCTCACCCAACCGCGGATACTGCTGCTCGACGAACCGCTCGCAGCGCTGGATATCGGGCGCAAAGGCGAAATTCTGCCGTACCTCGAGTCACTGCCGGATCGCTTCGGCATCCCCGTCATCTATGTCAGCCACGCGATCGACGAGGTGGCGAGGCTCTGCGATCGTGTCGTCGCGCTGCACCAGGGGCGAATCGTCGCGACCGGCAATACGGCCGATGTGCTGAATCATCTCGAGGTTCGGCTGCCGCAGTCGCCGCTCGGCCAGGTGACGGTTATCGACGTGACGGTCGCCGAGCAGCTACCCGAGCTGCAGCTGACCCGGCTCGACCATGGCGGCCAAACGTTTGTCGTGCCTACGCTTACGCACCTGCCCCTGGGAGCCCGGCTGCGGTTGAGCATCCGCGCCAGTGACGTGGCCATTGCGACCGAGGCGCCGCGCGGTATCAGCGTACGCAATGTTCTGCGGGGAACCCTGGCGGCCGTCGAATTGCACGCCGACAGTGCTTTTGCGACCCTGCAGGTCGACATCGGCAACACACTGCTCAAGTCCGAGCTGACACGGCACGCCGTCGGGGAACTGGGACTCCGGGCAGGAATGCCGGTATTTGCGCTGGTCAAGACCGCTTCCTTCGACCACCGGCGCTGATGCCACCAGCCCCGGCTTGCTAACCAAATCCGGGTCCGCCACATCCAAACGTCAATGATGTCTTTGGCCCGCAATCATGAGCTACCCACGCAGGCCGAGTTTCACCGGGCGATCGCCAATCGAGGTGATCAATGGTTTGCGGCGTGCCTGCGCATTACGCGGAACGAGGACCTTGCTGCCGATGCGGTGCAGGATGCACTGCTCAGTGCCTGGAACAAACGGCACCAGTTCGAACGTACCGCGCGACTCGAAACATGGATACACCGGATAGCGATCAATGCCGCGCTGCAGTTGCTGCGCAAGGCACCTTCCTTCGGCCATGAGGAGCTGGACGAAGATCTTCCCGATGCGGGGCTCCAGCCAGATGATCAACGTGCCGAACAGGAACTCGGGAAGGGTCTCGCATCGGCGCTGCAGCGCCTTTCGGACATGGAGCGCAGCTGTTTCGTGCTCAAGCACCTGGAGCAATGGCGACTCAATGAAATCGCGTTCGAGCTGGACATCAGTGTCAATACAGTCAAACAGGCCTTGTTTCGCGCGGTGAAGAAACTGCGCGTCATCCTGGCCGATCGGCGGAGCAGCCATGATTACTGAAGATACCTTGTTGCTTTACCACTATGAGGAGCTGACTTCGGGCGAACGTGAGCAGGTTCGCCTTGCGCTGGCTCGCGATCCGCGTCTTGCCGCGGAGTACCGGCAGTTGTGCGACGAGCTCGGGCGGTGGCGCGATGTACCCGCGGCGCCTGTCGCCGACCACGTTCGGCGTCGCTGGGTGGACGCCATCGATCGTGCCGCGCGCAATGCACCGGGCAAGGTCGTTGTACGACGGACGGTTCCCCGATTCTGGTTAGCCGGACTGGGTGTCGCCGTCGCCGCGGCTGTGGCCATCGGTATCGCCATCGGTGTGCGGCTCCAGGAACAGCAGGACCCGGGGCTCAGCAGCGATGTTCCGCTGGCCGGTATCGGGAATGCCGCGGTGACCGCGGTCCCGGCCTCCTTCACACGCGGCTTGCTGGTGCACCTCGAGGACAGCCGGCGGGAAATCACCGGCCTGCCGGTCACCGACGAGGCCAGCCGCGTTGCGCTGACATTGCAACTCATCGAGCAGAATCGTCTGTTCGAACACGCCGCCGAGCAAAGCAATGCGCCGAACCTGGCGCGCGTGTTGCGTGCTTTCGAACCCATACTTCTGCGGCTTGCCCGCGAGGACATAGCACCGCAGGACGCCGAAGCGCTGCGTGAGCAGCTCGCGTTCGAACTCAACGTGATGCTAACCAAACTCTCCGCTGCGCCATCAGAATCAGCAGAGACCATTTGACGAGGAACACCGACATGCATTTCCTGAGGACCGTGAGCGTTATTGCGATTGCAGCATTCGCCGTAACCGGTGCCGCCGCGCAGACCGCGGACAAGAGCGCCGACGACACCGAACAACTCCGGATCACAGCGCTCGAGGCACTCGCTTCCGCGCCACCCGAAAAGGCATTGCCGATAGCCGACAAAGTCCTGCGGGGCGATTACAGCAAGGCATTGAAAAAACGCGCGCTGTTCATCCTGAGCCAGGTCGAAACGCCCGAAGCACAGCAGATGTTGCTGGATACCGCGAAGACCGGCAGCGAAGAGCTGCGAAGCGAAGCCATACGCATGATCGGCATCGGCGGCGATCCTGCTGCCCTTGCTGGTCTCAAGGAAATCCACGCGAGTGGCGATGCAGACGTGCGGGAGGCCGTGCTCGAAGCCTATCTGATCGCCGACGATGCCGAAAGCGTTTACCAGATTGCCATTGATGCCAAGAATGCGAAGGACGAGGACGAATTCGAGGAGGCGGTAAACATCCTCGGCGCCATGGAAGCGCGGGACGAACTTCGCCGGCTGCGCGATCAGCTGGGAAGTTCCGAAGAGCTGATCAACGCGTATTCAGTCGCGGGCGATTTCGAGAGTCTGCGCGAACTTGCGATGGACAACACGAAGCCGGAGCAACAGGTCCACGCTTTACGCGGGCTTGGCGTCGTAGGCGGTGAGAGAGCGAACACCACGCTGCTCGAGATTTACAGGGCGACAGATTCGCCGGACGTCAAGGAAGCGGCCCTGGAAGGGATGCTGATCTCGGAGTATGACGAGGGAGTGCTACTGCTGTTTCGCGAAAGCAAGGATGCCGGCGAGAAACAACGCCTGCTGCGCACGCTGGTCAACATGGATAGCGATGCGGTGATGGAGATCATCGAATCGACGTTTGACGGCGCGCAGTGATGCGCGTCGTTCAGGTCGCCGCCGGTCTCTTTGCCTTGCAACTGTCACTGGCCAGCTTGAATGCTGCCGGTCAGGCAAGTGAGGAAAGCCGCCTCGCCATCGGCGATGACGGATGGTACAGCTGGCGGGTTGCGGCGCACCGTGGTGTGGGTGAATGGTGCTGCGCTCAATGGAACATGGGGCAACCGGCACAAACGGGCTGCAACCTCGATGGCCGAAGTGCGAGCGTCAGCATCATGGCCACAGACCGACATCAGGCCGACCAGATGCAGGTCTACGCCTTGATCGACAACGGCAGGCCAGCCGAGCTTCGTACGCTGAGCGCGCAATGCCCGGTCACGGCCGGGCGCGCCATCGCCGATCTCGGCACGGTGGACACGGATACCAGCCTTGACTGGTTGCAGCAATTCATCGAACCGCGCTCGAAACTCACTGACGATGTACTCGCCGCGATCTCGGTTCACGAGGGCGCCCGCGCGCGGGATACGCTCATCGATATCGCACGGAATGGTTCCGATGCCGAACAGCGCAAGGACGCAATCCAGTGGCTTGGACTGGCGCGGATCGACGAGACCACGGATGTCATGCGGCAACTGGCGTTCGAAGAAGGTGACAGCGAGATCCAGGAAGAGGCCATCCTGGCTTTGTCCCAATTGCCCCCGGATGAGGCTGCCCGCGAGCTGATCGCCATAATCGAGAAGCCGGGCCTGCATCTCGAAACACGCAGGATGGCCTTGTTTTCACTCGCACACACCGACTCCGAACTGGTAATCCCTTACTTCTCTGCCCTCCTGGCCGGCGGCTGAGCCGGGCATCATTCCGTCCCGGCCAGCTCGTATACTACTTTGCCGTCGAAGATCGTGAGCGTAACCCGGGTATCGCCGATACGCTGCGGCTCGCCGTTCTCCGCCAGCTGAACGATATTCTGGTCCAGGGCGATGATATCGGCGGTCTTGCCCGCCTCGATGCTGCCCAGCCTGTCTGCATGGCCGAACAACCTTGCGCCGTTACGCGTGAATGCGGCAATGGCCGAGTGCACGTCGATCCGCTCCTCCGCATTCATAACGTACTCGCCGTTGCTGCGATAGATGGACTGCTGCAGGCTGACGAACGGCATCGGGTCGCGACTGCCGACCGGCGCGTCGCTGCCATTGACCAGTATTCCCCCTTGATTCTGGATGCTCTTCGCCGGATACACGTTCTTCATGTAGTAGTTATCGAGACTGTACATGTCGTCGATGCCGGTTATTTCGTCGATGAACGGCGCCACCATCATTTCGTACTGGACGCTGGGAGATGCCCAGACGAAGGTGAAAACGACCGATACTCCGAGTTCGCCGATGCGTTTCTGGTCATCGGGGTGTGCGATCTGCACGTGCGCGAGGCTTTGACTCAGCTTTTGTGAGTCGGCGATACCCTTGACCTTGCCGAATTCATCCACGGCAATGCGCACGGCGCGGTCCGACAACGCGTGCACGTGCACGTTGAAACCTGCTTCGGTCGCTTTACGGATATAGGCGCGAAGAAAGGGCTCCTCGTGCTCGAGGACACCGCTGGTCGGTATGCACTGCTGGGGATAGAAGCCGTATTCAGACTCGAATGCGCTGACCCGCCCGGCATCGGTATAGGCCCCCGGGTCCGCCTGCACGGATTTGCACACGTCCC
>DATICC010000119.1:0-2546 GCA_035457045.1 Woeseiaceae bacterium
AGCCCCTTCCCTGCCGCCCGCTCCAGTTGCGGCCGCAGCGCATCGAGGCAAAGCCCGGTGCGTTGCCGCAGTCCGGTTTCGCTGAAGCCCTGCGGCAGTCGCAGCACGTTCAACAGGTACTCGAATCCCAGGTCGGCATCCGGCACCGCGCTCGCGCCACTGGCGAACTTGCGGTTCTCTGCCTGTTGCATGTAGGCAAGCGGGTGCGCGGGCTTCGCATAACGCCACACCGCGCCATCCACTGACGTGAATTTGCCATGCGCTCCGGCACCGACGCCGAGGTAGTCGCCGAATTGCCAGTAGTTCAGGTTGTGCACGCAACGCTCGCCAGGCCGGGCAAAAGCCGAAATCTCGTACTGCTCGAACCCGGCATCCTGCAGCATGCGATGGCCTAGCTGCTGTATGTCCCAGGCTGTTTCTTCGTCCGGGAGGTTTGCCGGCGGCCGCGCGTGAAACACTGTATTTGGCTCGAGGGTCAGCTGGTAGTAAGAGATATGTGACGGACCCAGTGCGAGCGCCTGCCGGATGTCCGCCTGAGCCAGTGCCAGGTCCTGGCCGGGCAATGCAAACATGAGATCGAGGTTGATACGCCGGAATCCCGCATCGCGCGCCGCCTCGAAGGATTTCACGATCTCCGCCGGACCATGAATGCGGCCGAGTGTTTCGAGTATGGCGGCGTCAAAACTTTGCGCGCCGATCGACAGACGGTTGACGCCGGCAGCGCGGTAGCCAGGCAGGTCGACACATTCGACAGTACCTGGATTCGCTTCCATCGTGATCTCGGCGCCGGGCTGCACATCGAACATGTCGCGCACCGCATCGAGCACTCGGCCGAGCTGCGAGCCGCTGAACAGGCTGGGCGTCCCGCCGCCGATGAAGATGCTGACTATCGGTCGCCCCGCCGCCCGGCCCGCTGCCGCTTCGGTCCCGAGGTCCACGATCAGCGCATCGACATAGCGGTCTTTCGGCACGTTCGGCCCAGCGGTATGTGAATTGAAGTCGCAGTACGGGCACTTTCGCACGCACCACGGCATATGCAGGTACAGCGACAGCGGCGGCAATACACTGATGCTCATTGGCCGGACCGTGCGCGCTGCAACCGGTCGGCGAGCAGGCGCAGCGCCTTGCCACGATGGCTGATCCTGTTTTTCTCGTCGATCGTCATTTCTGCCGCGGCCTTGCCTGTTGCCGGATCATGGAACACCGGATCGTAACCAAATCCCCCGCTGCCGGTTGGCGCCGCGAGTATTACGCCCCGCCAAGCCGCCTCGGCCACCAGCGGTTCGACACTATCATCCGGCATTACCAGCACGACGGCGCAATGAAATCTCGCCTGCCGCCGTTCCTCGGGCACGGCCCGAAGTTCCGCGAGCAGCTTCCTGACATTGTCGGCGTCGCTGGCACCAGCCCCGGCATAACGTGCCGACTCTACTCCCGGCCGGCCGCCGAGCGCATCGACGCAGAGGCCGGAGTCGTCCGCGATCGCTGGCAGTCCCGACTGTTGTGCGGCCTTGCGCGCTTTCAGCAAGGCGTTGCCGGCAAACGTCGTTGCCGTTTCCGCAGCGCCCGCAATGCCGAGCGCGGATTGCGCAACGATGGTCATGCCCAGCGGGCCAAGTACCGCCTCGACTTCGCGCAATTTGCCCGGGTTGCTGCTGGCAAATACGCAACGGGCCAGCTCAGGTTCCACCTTCACCGGCGATCGCCTTCTTCTGCGCATCGATGATCTGCCCGATACCCTGCGCGGCAAGCGCAATCAGCGCATTGAACTCGTCCCGGCTGAATGCGTGGCCCTCGGCCGTGCCCTGGATCTCGACGAAGCGGCCCACCTCGTTCATCACCACGTTCATATCGGTTTCGGCCTGCGAATCCTCCGCGTAATCGAGATCGAGCACCGGCACGCCGGCAAAGATTCCGACCGAAACTGCTGCAATCTGGCCGTGCAAGGGATTCCTGTTGAGCCTTCTTTGCTCGCAAAGGCGTCCGATTGCCATGTGTAACGCCACGTACGCACCGCTCACGGCGGCCGTGCGGGTACCGCCATCGGCCTGCAGGACGTCGCAGTCCAGGGTTATGGTCCTCTCGCCCAGGGCGGCCAGGTCCGTGACCGCCCGCAACGAGCGGCCGATCAGCCGCTGGATCTCCTGCGTGCGGCCGCTCTGCTTGCCCCTGGCAGCCTCACGGTCCGATCGCGAGTGCGTGGACCGCGGCAACATCCCGTACTCCCCGGTGACCCAGCCCTTGCCCGCGCCACGCAGCCACGGTGGCACGCGATCCTCGATACTGGCAGTGCACAACACGCGTGTATCACCGAACACGGCCAGCACACTGCCCTCGGCATGCTTGGTGAAATCGGTAATGAATTGTACCGGCCTTAGCTGGTCGGGTTCGCGGCCGCTGGGTCGCATGACTGATCCTCGTTGTCCTGAAGGAAAAGGTGCCGGGTCCATTATTAACCACTGAGCAGGGCACGGCAGTCGGGGGGTGGCCTGTGACGGGATGGCTCCCTGCGGTCCGCTTTATTCCCGTCACAGGCCACCCCCCGA
>DATICC010000120.1:0-5283 GCA_035457045.1 Woeseiaceae bacterium
CGCCTGCAGTGCAGCGATACGCTCGGCAATGGGCGGATGACTAAGGAACAGGCGTGTCAGCCCGCTACCGGAGCGCTTGCCTGAAATACCGAAGGCCTGCAGCGCTTGCGGCAATGCAGCCGGCTGACTCCGGTCCAGCCTCGCCAGTGCATTGATCATAGGCTGCTTGCCGACCAGGGTAGCCGAACCGGCGTCCGCGCGGAATTCGCGATGTCGGGACACCCACATGACGATGATGCTGGCAAGGATACCGAGCATGAGCTGGGCAACCAGGACCGACAGGAAATAGCCGATGCCGTAACCCCTGTCATTCTTGAGCACCACGCGGTCGACGATATGCCCGACGATACGCGAGAGGAAAATGACGAAGGTGTTGACCACGCCCTGCACGAGCGTCAGGGTCACCATGTCGCCGTTTGCGACGTGCGAGATCTCGTGCGCAAGTACCGCTTCGACTTCGTCCTGCTTCATGCCACGGAGAAGACCGCTACTTACCGCCACGAGCGCACTGTTGCGCCTTGCGCCGGTCGCAAAAGCATTCATGTCGGGGGCGTCGTATACGGCCACTTCCGGCATGTCGATACCGGCATTCTGCGACAGGCGCTGCACGGTGTTGATCAGCCAGGATTCCGTGCTGTTCGCCGGGCTCTTGATGACGCGGGCGCCGGTTGCCCGTTTGGCCATCCACTTGGACAGGGCCAGCGAAATGAAAGAACCGCCGAAGCCTATGACAGCCGACATGATCAGCAACGCCTCGTAATTCAGGCCGGTGCCCGCCTCATCGAGAATCCGGTCGACGCCGAGCAGCCGCAACACGATGCTGAGCACCAGCAGCACAGCCAGGTTGGTGGCCAGAAAAAGGACAATGCGCTTGAACATTCGTTGACTCCGTTATCGCTCGTAAACGAGCAAAACCTGAAAATGACACCACGATGTTGGGCCCGGACCACCGGGTTTCAAGGTCATTTGATCGGCTGTGCGCCGCCGGGTTCCAGCCCTCCCGACGGCGCTGGCTATTGCCTTCCGTGCCCCTGTACCATTCGGCCCCATGAAAACCGAACAACTGAACCGATTGCAGAAACGGCTGCGCCGCAAGACCGGCGAGGCGATCTCCGACTACCACATGATCGAGGACGGCGATCGCATCATGGTTTGCCTGTCCGGCGGCAAGGACTCCTATACCTTGCTGGAAATGCTCATGGGCCTGCAACGCAGCGCACCGGTGCGCTTCGAGCTGGTCGCCGTCAACCTGGACCAGAAGCAGCCGGGTTTTCCCGAACACGTGTTGCCGCAATACCTGGAGCAGGTCGGAGTCGAGTACCGGATCGTCACCGAGGACACCTACAGTGTCGTCATGGACAAGGTCAAACCCGGCAAAACGATGTGTTCACTCTGCTCCCGGCTGCGCCGCGGCATCCTGTATCGCACGGCAGGCGAACTCGGCGCGAGCAAGATCGCACTTGGCCACCACATGGACGACCTGGTCGAGACACTTTTTCTCAACATGTTTCACGGCTCGCGCCTGAAAACCATGCCGCCCAAACTGGTCAGCGACGATCGCAGGAACATCGTCATCCGTCCGCTCGTTTACTGTCGCGAGAAGGAAATCGCACGGTTTGCGCGCGCCAGGAACTACCCGATCATTCCCTGCAATCTCTGCGGCTCGCAAGCCAACCTGCAACGCGTGCAGATCAAGAACATGCTGGCGGAATGGGAAAAGCAGTCGCCAAATCGCGTGGTGAGCATCTTCAAGTCGATGCAGCGCGTAACCCGAAGCCACCTGCTGGACACCGGCCTGTACGACTTCGCGTCGATGACCGTGGAATCTGCCGCGGATCTCGAGGAGCTCGATCTGGCTTTCGACCCGCAACCGGGTCTCATTCCAGGCTTCCTGTCGAATCCCGAGCGGAAACCGGTGCATTAGCCGCCGCTTTGTGCCGCCCGCCGTTCGAGAACGGCACAGCATACTGATCGCGCAGGCACCGGCCACAAGCGCGATGCCAGTCGAACAGGCAGCTCATCCGTGCTGGCTGTTGCCATTTGCCAATCACTTCTGCTGTCAGCATCCGGCAGGCGGAAATCGAGCAGGTCAGCGGAAACGTTGATCATCAATGCGACTGCGGGAATCGACTCATCGTTTCTTGCGGATGCCAGCGTCAACGTCAGCGCCCTGCAGGATGACCAGTCCTCGCTCTGCATCGGCATCCCATCCGGACGCAGCCAATCGATGTCCTTCCAGCCTGCGCTGTTGCGCAGTACGCCGTGGACGTAGTGGTCCTGTCGCAGAAGTGCTGTTGCCTTGCGCAATCGTATGAAGTCGCACAAGCGCTGCCGAAAGTCCGGATCGGTATCGAGGCCGGTCCAGTCGAGCCAGCCCGTTTCATTGTCCTGGGCATACGCATTGTTGTTGCCATGCTGCGAATTGCCGAATTCGTCGCCGGCGAGCAACATCGGCACCCCCTGTGACAGCAATAACGATGCGAGCAGATTGAGTCTCTGGCGGCGGCGCATCGCGTTGACCCCGGGGTCGCCGGTCTCGCCTTCTGCGCCGTAATTGCAGCTGTAGTTCTGCAAGTGCCCGTCGCGATTGTCTTCGCCGTTGGCTTCGTTGTGCCGCTGTTCGTAACTCACGAGGTCGGCCAGCGTGTAGCCGTCGTGGGCGGTCACAAAATTGATGCTCGCGAGCGGTCCGCGACCACCGGATTCGAATATGTCTGCAGAACCGTGCAGGCGCCGCGCGAACTCGGCGGCTTCACCCGTCTCGCCACGCCAGAAACGCCGCAGCGAATCACGATAGCGGTCGTTCCACTCCCGCCATCGCGGTGGAAACTGCCCGAGCTGATATCCGCCGGGACCCGGATCCCAGGGTTCGGCGATCAGCTTGGTGTTGGACAGAATCTTATCTGTTTCAATGGCTTGCAGCATCGGATGACGGGCGCTGAAGCCTGCGCCGCTACGCCCCAGCACGGTGGCGAGATCGAAACGAAATCCATCGACGCCCATCTCGGTGACCCAGTACCGCAGGCTGTCCATCAGGAGCTCACGCACCCGCGGATGATCGACGTTCAGGGTATTGCCGCAACCGGTGTCGTTGACGTATACGGCGGGCTGGCCTGGCACCGTCCGGTAGTAGCAAAGGTTGTCGAGGCCGCGAAATCCGATCGTCGGCCCGTCGGCATCGCTCTCCCCGGTATGGTTGAAAGCGATGTCCAGAATGACTTCGAGTCCCGCATCGTGAATGGCATTCACCATGTCGCGAAATTCCTCGATGGGATCGCTGCCAGCGTAGCGGCGCGCCGGCACAAAAAAACTGACGCAGTTGTAGCCCCAGTAATTTCGCAACCCGCGTGTTACAAGCCGCTCTTCATCGATGAATTCCTGCACCGGCATCAGTTCGATACTCGAGACGCCGAGCGACTTGAGGTAGGCAAGGACCGACGCATTGCTCATGCCGCGAAAGGTGCCGCGGTCTGCTTCCGGAACCCGTGGATGGCGCATGGTGTAACCGCGCACGTTAGCCTCATAAAGGATGGTCTTCGACCATGCAATTCCGTGCTTCCTCTGTACGCGAGCTGCGCGACTGGCTGTGACGACACTTTTCGGAACGAACGGCGCGCTGTCCGACTCCTCCGGCAAGAACTCCTCACCATGCCTCCGGAAGTCGAACACGGCCGGATTCCAGCGGAACTCACCATCGAGCGCGCGCGCATAAGGGTCGATCAACAGCTTGCGGCGGTTGAACCGCAGGCCATGCTGCCGCGAGTAAGGACCCTGTACCCGGTACCCGTATAGCTGGCCTGGCTGGCAGCGCGGCAGGTAACCGTGCCATACGCCGTCCTTGACCTCGCGGAATTCCAGACTCCTGGTTTCGCGGCCTCCGCTGTCGAAAAGGCATAGCGTCACCGACTCGGCGTGTTCGGAATAGACGGCGAAGTTGACGCCATCCCCGTCGAACGTGGCGCCAAGTCGTGCCGAATGACCGCCAACCAGGTTTGTGCCGGGCTTGGCGGGTCCGGCACCCGGACGCCGTCTGCCGGTCATTTTCCGTTGAGCTCGATCTGTTCGAGGCGCCAGATATCCTCGTTGTACTCCCGGATGGTCCGGTCGGTGGAGAAGCGACCCGATGCGGCGGTATTCAGTATGCTCATCCGGCACCAGCGTGCGGTATCCGAATACGCCGCCTCGGCCGACCGGTGGGCATCGACGAAAGCCCGAAAATCGGCGGCCGTCATCCATGGGTCCGACGGATGCTGCAGCGACCGTATGACAGCATCCAGGATGCCGGGTTCGCCGGGATTGAAATGCCCGCTTTCGAGCAGTCTGATTGCGCTGGCGAAATCCGCATCGGCCTCGATGATTGCACGCGGGTCGTAACGTCCCTGCATCGCCTGGATCTGCTCGACGGTCAGGCCGAACAGAAAGAAGTTTTCTGCACCGACGGCTTCCAGTATCTCGACGTTTGCTCCGTCCAGCGTGCCCACGGTGATAGCACCGTTCATCATGAATTTCATATTGCCTGTCCCGGAGGCCTCCTTGCCCGCCGTCGAGATCTGCGCCGAGATATCGGCGGCCGGGCAAATGAGCTCCATGGCCGAAACATTGTAGTCCGGGAAGAAGATCACACGCAGCCGGTCTGCCGTCAGCGGATCCGCATTGATGACACCGGCCACCTTGTTTATGCAGCGGATGATCTCTTTCGCCATGAAGTACCCGGGCGCCGCTTTCCCACCGATGATGATCGCGCGGGCAACGAGGTCGTTGCCATCGCCACGACGAATGCGGTCGTACAGGTGCACCGCGTGCAGCAGGTTCAACAGCTGACGCTTGTATTCGTGAATGCGCTTCACCTGCACGTCGAACAGCATCGAGGTGTTGATCCGGATCCCGGTACGGGATGCAATCTCGCCGGCAAGCCGCGCCTTGTTGCCGGCACGCGCTTTACGCCAGTCTTCTTGCAACGAAGGGTCGTCGGCAAGGTGGCGCAGCCGGCCGAGTTCGTTGAGATCGGTAATCCAGCCTGATCCTATGCACGCGGTGATCAATGCCGCCAGTTTCGGATTGCAGGTGGCGAGCCAGCGGCGTTGCGTTACCCCGTTCGTCTTGTTGTTGAACTTGCCAGGCCATAGTTGCGCGAAGTCGCGGAACAGCCCCTCGCGCAGCAATCGCGAATGCAAGGCGGCGACACCATTCACCGAGTAGCTGCCGACGATGGCCAGGTATGCCATGCGAATCATTGCCGGCTCGCCCTCGCTGACCAGCGACATGCGCCGGAGCCGATCCGGC
>DATICC010000121.1:0-6049 GCA_035457045.1 Woeseiaceae bacterium
CGGCCCGCGTAATGTTTCAACGGCGTTGATGTACAGCTTCGCACAACGCGATGACACACGCGTGATCGATGAGCCGCTCTACGGTCATTACCTTCGAGTCACTGCTGCGGCCCATCCTGGCCGCGAACAGGTCATGGCTGCGATGAACTGCGATGGCAATGCCGTCATGCAGTCGCTGTTGCACCCGGCGACCGCACCGGAAAGACCCGTGCTGTTCATGAAACACATGGCTCATCACCTCGTCGACATCGATACCGGCTTCCTGAAGGAAACGCAAAACGTATTTCTGATACGGGACCCTGCGGAAATGTTGCCATCCCTGACGATTCAGCTGCCCGACGCGACGATCGCCGACACCGGACTTGCCGTGCAATCCAGGCTCTACGACGAGTTGCGCAGTCAAGGTCAACAGCCGGCCGTACTCGATTCCCGCGAGCTGTTGCTCGATCCGGAGCGCGTACTCAGGCTGCTGTGCGGCAAACTGGAAATTCGCTTCGACCCGGGCATGCTGAGCTGGCCGAAAGGTCCGATTCCCGAGGATGGCGTATGGGCCAGGCACTGGTACCATGCCGTGCACCAGAGCACCGGATTTGCCAGGTACGAGCCAAAGCGGGGCTTCCCTCCGCGACTCGGTGGCCTGCTGGCCGAATGTGCACCACATTATGAGAAACTATTCGCGCACGCCATCCGTGCACAAGCTGGAGACTGATGTGCAACTGCCGGATCCTCGCAACAGGGACATCCTGGTAAGTATCAACGGCAAACTCGTACCGCGTGCCGAAGCCCGCGTATCGGTGTTTGACAGTGTCGTGCAGGGCGGCGACGCCGTGTGGGAAGGCCTGCGGGTTTACAGGGGACGAATCGCTGCTTTCGCCGCACATCTGCAAAGGCTGCAGAATTCCGCCAAGGCCTTGGCATTTGCCTCGATACCTTCCAGCGACGAGATTCGCAAGGCTGTATTCGCGACTCTCGAGGCCAACGGGATGACGGATCAGACCCACATTCGACTGACGCTCAGCCGCGGTGAGAAGATTACGTCCGGCATGAATCCGCGACTGAACCAGTCCGGTTGCACACTGATCGTCCTGGCCGAATGGAAGCCGCCTGTCTACGCCGACAGCGGGATCGAGGTAATAACCTCGTCGATCCGGCGCAACACGGCGCAATGCCTCGATTCCAAAATCCATCACAACAATCTGCTGAACAACATTCTCGCCGCGATCGAAGCAAATGTGGCTGGAGTCGCGAGCGCGGTCATGCTCGATATCCATGGCTTCATTTCGGAAACCAACGACACCAATATCTTCCTGGTTCGTGATGGCAAGCTGCTCACACCGCTTGCGGATAGCTGCCTTCCGGGCCTGACCCGGCAGATGGTGCTGGACATAGCGCTGGAACATGACGTGATCGCCACCGAGAAGAACCTCTCGTTGACGGAGCTGTACACCGCCGATGAGGCGTTTACCAGCGGCACGATGGGCGAGCTCACGCCGGTCCTGAAGGCGGACGGACGTGTCATAGGCAGCGGCCGACGTGGCCCGGTAACGGAGCGATTCCAGGAATTGCATCGCCAGCACGCGTACCAACATGGCGAGCCATTGCCATTCCGGTCAAACCAGTGACGTTACGCCGCCTCAATCGCGACTGAAGTAGGCGGCAATGTAGTCGTCCAGACTAAGCTTATCGCCCGCCTCCATGGCCTTCTGGCGCAATAGCGAGTCACGTGCTTCGATCTCCAGCTCGCGGAAACGCTCGGGCTGCATGGGCTCGAGGGCGGCAAAATAATCGCGGTGCCCGATCGCTGCCTGCATGGCGAAGTCGAAGAATCCGGTGCCGGCCGTTTTCAGTTCCCCGAGTATGCGTGCCGAGGGAGTGCCATCCGGGTTTCCCAGCAGCTCGGCTTGCACCTCGACTGCGTCCCGGTAGTCACGGCCGCCGTTTCCGCGGTCGATCAACTCCGCCACCGCCTTCACATCGCGGACGATTTCATTACCCCACGCCGCAAGTGAAATCGCCTGCCCGTCACGATAGAGGCGAAACTCCGGATCGCGTCCGCTTTTCGCCGTCTGGGTGTGATTCCGCGCCGCCTCCGCCCATGATCGATCATCCAGCGGCGGACTGTCCTGTAGCAGGCAATAGATTGCAAAAGCCTCGACAAAGCGCATCGCATTCTGGTTGATCCCGACCGGATCGAACACGTTGATGTCGAGCGAGCGAATCTCGACGTATTCAACGCCACCACGCCGCAGAGCCGCCGTAGGGCGTTCGCCCGACTTCGCGACCCGCTTCGGCCGGACCGGACTGTAGTACTCATTCTCTATCTGCAATTGATTGACACTCAGCTGCCTGTATTCGCCGTCCACCTTGACGCCGAACCGTTCGAACGCCGGCTCGGGCGTGCGTATCGCCCGGCTCAGGTCGGCGACGTATTCGTCGAGGCTGTTCAGCGAGATAGTGAGGCGCGACTGCGTCCGGTTGCTGTAACCGAGATCGCTCATGCGAAGTGAGGTCGCGAAAGGTTGGTAAAGCGTATCGAGGCCGAGCTCCGCCAACGAAGGAGTCGACCCCCGCGCAAACGAACGGCACAGCGCCGGCGACGCTCCGAACAGGTAGAGGATCAGCCAGCCGAATCGGCGAAAATTCCTGACCAGGCCGAAATACGCATGCGATCGCAGGTTTTCGATGCTGCCGGTGTGGGCCTCGATTTCCCGGTAGGCAGGCCAGAACGCGTCGGGCATCGAGTAGTTGAAATGGACTCCGGCGATGGTTTGCATGCTGCGTCCGTAGCGGAGTCCGAGACCATTGCGGTAAATCGTCTTCATGCGGCCGATATTCGAACTGCCGTAACGCGCCAGCGGGATCTCGTCGTCTTCGCCGATGCGGCACGGCATGCTGGACACCCAAAGGAGCTCGTCGCCCAGGCCGGCGTAACTGAACTGGTGTATATCGCACAGGAACCGCAGTGTCTCCCAGGTATGCACCGAAGCCGGCGTGACGAATTCGAGCAATGCTTCCGAAAAATCGGTAGTGATGAACCGATTCGTCAACGCCGACCCGAATGCTTCCGGATGCGGTTTGCGTGAGAGATAGCCTTGCGGCGTGACGCGAAGACTCTCTTTTTCGACGCCCTTTCGGCCTCCCCACACGGGGTTGACGGAGCGTGTTGCGGCCAGGCGATTTATTCTTTTATCAAACATGTGAACCCGGGCGTTCAAGCCTCAATCGTTGCAGCTGTTATCGCTGGCCGACGCTGCGCATGGGCCGACTATACAGACCACCCGATATGGTGCCAATGAGATTTTCTTTTCTGTGACAACGACTTGGCCTGTTGCAGACAGTCCTTTCGCTCTCGCCAACCGGGTGGTTTCGTTATGGTTTATGATGGTCCCCAATTCGATCTGCATCCGGCCCGCGGCGGAGTCCATGTACCGAGCAACCGGCAAACTCCTGACTGTATTTGCAGCGGCCTGCGTGCTGCTCCTGCACAGTCAGCCCGCTGAAGCACTGCGCTGCGGAAACCGACTCGTGCGCGACGGCATGCATGAGTCCCAGGTCAGGGCGTTTTGTGGCGAACCGATTGCA
The DNA here is from genome assembly GCA_035457045.1 of Woeseiaceae bacterium. Lineage (GTDB taxonomy): Bacteria > Pseudomonadota > Gammaproteobacteria > Steroidobacterales > Woeseiaceae > JAKEGN01. The sequence continues at coordinate 3,583 of DATICC010000121.1, forward strand.
ACTCAGCATCTCGGATTCGTGCTTCGAAGCGATTACCCGAGAACTTATGGCTACGGCGGAATAAGCAGCAGCTACTACAGATACGGCTACGTAACCGAGGTCCTGGCAACCGAACTCGTCTATAACTTCGGTCCCAGGAAGCTGATGCGCGTGCTTCGATTTGAGGGCGGATACCTCGTCGATATCAGGACCGCCGGCTACGGGTTCAAGGACACGGACGAGCGGTGATTGCAAACTGATTCACAATTCACAAACCGCTGACATAATATGATGGCGGAAACCTGAAGGCGTCAGGTCAGCGGAGAAAATCCAGGAATGAGTGACACAAAATCGCGACGGCTCAGCGACCGGAGCAGCGGCCCGGCCACGCTCATAAGTGAAGCATGCAAAGTCACCGGCAAAATGTCGGGGCGCGGCAACTTCATGATCAGCGGGCAAGTCGAGGGTGACTGCGATATCGAGGGAACGGTCACGCTGGCAAAGACCGGCCGGTGGAAGGGCACCATAAAAGCCAGCACCGTCATTGTGGCCGGAACCATTGACGGCGACATAGATGCTGCAGGGCACGTGGAGATCACGGACTCCGCGAGAATCGTCGGTACGGTCGCCGGTGAGGCCATCGCCGTTGCGGAAGGTGCTGTGGTGCAGGGCGTGATGAAAACGACCGGACGCTCGGAACCCGTCGAATTCGTCGAGAAACGCCAGGGGCAGGATTGAACCGACGATCAGGGTTGCCGCCGCGCGTCCGGGACGATCGAAACTATTACTCGATTATTTGCCCTCGAGATCTCATTCCAGTCACCGGCACTTAGTCCCGCGGTTGACTCGGGATAAGGTATCGCAGGATACGCGTTGCCGTGCGACTCGATCTCGAAACGAATTCTGCCCTGAGTATCTTCAGCGACAACGTTCACAAAATTCGCAAAACCAACTGATTGCCGTAACCCGAGGTCGACCGACTCGTCGTCGCCAAAACCGATGGCATCACATGCTCCTGCGTCCATATCCGGCGGCGGCAGGGTGTAGCTGGCCGGTCCGACCGCAATCATGCAGAAATCACCTACATGGGACTCGACCCGCACCACGCCGGAGAATCCGGTCTCCAGCAGGCGATCGGACATTTCTTCGAATACTCGCCGCCGGCGATCGCCGAGAGGCAATTCGTGGAATTCGTAACGCGCCGCCTGGTTGGCACCCCATTCGATCGATGACAGGGCCATTGAGAACGCGGTTCCCAGCGATTGCCGGAACTCGTCGATTCGATTCTGTACTGCCGTTGCATTCTCGGCAAAGCTGGAATTTCCGTACGCCAACTCGTTTCGCAACAACGCGTTCTCACGTTGGGTATCCTGCCAGCTTTGAACCTGAATCCAGTACAACCAGGCAAAAGTGATTACCAGTACCGTAAGAAGTGCTATGGCGATCTTCAGGCGCGCCGGAATCGCAGAACTCTCTTCGTCGACGGGTTCGGATATCTCCGGCGTTGTCGCCGCCGGCGCACGAATCTCCTCGGCGACTCTTGCTGCAATCGTCTCGTAACTGTCCAGCAGGTCCCTCCGCAGTACAGCGCGTTGCTGGTCGAACAAATCCTGGATCAGGACCCTGAGTTCCTTGTCCAGCTTGTCGATGCCGGGATACCCGTCACCGGCGCCGTCGCCCTGTACATTGTCCGCGGCCCTGCGACGTTCGGCCTCGTCACCGATAACGTGCAGTGACCGCAATACCTTGGACACTTCCACCGGTTCGACCTGCTTCGGCAGGACCCCGACCGCGCCGAGCGCGCGCGCCTGGCCCACGTAGAGCTCCCCTCCCTGGGAGGTGTACATCATGATCGGGATCGTTGCCGTATCCGGATTGCTCTTGATGGCGGTGACCGCCTGGAAACCGTCCATGCCCGGCATCAAATGGTCCATGAAGACGACGTCCGGACGATGGTCTATCAGGTATTCGAGCGCTGCCTCGGCCGACTCTGCGGTGTCCACTACCAGGTCGTGCGACTCCAGCAGACGCTTCAGGACGACCCTGGCGGACTTCGAGTCATCGACGATGAGGGCTGTCTTGCGCAATGCCGTTCCCCGCTCCATGCATGCCAATTCGAAATTGCCGGCCTCCAAACTATTATGTCACGGTGATTCCGGCACCGGACAAGGGCTGCACCGGCCCCTGAAGGCAGACCTAAGCCCCTGTTCGGCTGGGCTTATCCCGCAACCCTGATCCTGGCGGCGCGTTTTCCACCGAAGGCGCAGGAAATAGCCTTCGGCAGGAATTGGACACAGTGCTAAACTTTGACCACGGTTGTGCCGCCAGTGAAAGCATGATCCAGGCTCGCAGGCCTGGCCCGGGCGGCGTACGAGCGGAGAAAAAGTTGCTGGCGGGCATGGAATTTCCCATGCCAATCAGAATCTTAATAATAAATGGCTCGCAGAATTTCGCCCAGACACCTGCTCCTCGCCACGCTCGTGGCCGC
>DATICC010000122.1:0-2113 GCA_035457045.1 Woeseiaceae bacterium
CGTGAACGAAGCCCCGATCGGTGCGGAGGCGGCCGCGACCGCGTGTGCGAGCTTGATGCGCCAGATGAGGCCGGTCCCCGCAGCGACCGCCATCGTCCCGTAAACGAGCATCGACAGCCAAGCGCTCGGCGCATGGATATAGACGATGCGGAAAGCATCGCCCTGCTGGTAGTCATCCGGCGCCAGCACCAGTCCTCCGTAAAGCCCGATGGCGATCAGGATGCCGGCCGGCCAGGCAACCCAGGGCAGCAGCCGGCCGGCAATCCGATACGCATGCGGTGGCGAGGCGAGCTTGTGGATCCAGGTGAACGTCATGGCCATCGCGAGTGGCATCACCAGGAGCCCGAGCAAGAGGCTGCCGCGACGAAGGCCCAGCGTGAGCGCAGAGCCGATTGCGCCGAGCGCGCTGAATTCACATGCCTCGCCTCCGAATTCCAGCGGACGTGATCGCCGACTCTCAACCTCATGTTTGCCGTCGTCGCAGGTTGGCGAATCGCCGCCTACCTGGAGGCGTAGGCAGCACACCAGCCCTTCGAGTGCACGGAGCCCTTGCCGGTGAACAATGTGCAAGGTCCCCATTCCGAGCCGGCCTTACCCTGAAAGTAGCGGCAGCCTCCGCAGTCCTGCGTGGGTTGGTGCTGTGGGAACTTGGTTGCATCCACCGTGCTAGTGTCCTGCGTATAGCCGAGCGCTTTGGCGGCCGGGTCAGCTTCGTCGAGGTGCTTGGCGTCTCCGGCAATCGCAGGTTCGGGTCGCAGGAGTGATCCGGCGACCGGAAGCGCCGCCGCAGCGGCGGCCGACCATTTAAGAAAGCGGCGCCGGGTCGTGGTTTCGTCACGTTGTGTCATGGGGTTATCACTCTTGGGTTTCGAACGGAGTTTGCAAGGATCGCCGGCAACTACTCGCCCGCAATCACGGAAATTTCGACCAGGCTGTCTTTGGGCAATCCGCTGGCGCGCATCACGGAACGAGCTGGTAGGCCGCGCGGGAAATAGGACGCATAGACCTCATCGGCTTTTGGCAGTTCATCGATGTCCTGCAGGTACAGGTTGACCGACAGGACGTTACTCATGGTCAGGCCGTGGTTTTCTAGGATGCGCTTGAGGTTGTTCATCGCGGTCCGGACTTGTGTCTGGAGGTCGCTTGCCACAATCTCCAGCGACGCTGGATCGTCGGCTATCTGTCCCGACACGAACAAAAGATCGCCGTAGCGCACTGCCTCGGCGTGCCTGTTTATGGGCTCTTTCGATGGCGCTTGCTGGGTATTAGCGCGCGTCGCAGCCTCGACGTTTGCCGTGGGCAGCACATCCTCGGAAACGTCGCCCGGGCCCTGAGGCCACCATGGGATGCCACCTCTTGTTGGCGTATCGGCACAACCGACGACAGCGCCCGCGAGAATCAAGCAGCAGAAAAGGCTGAGGATCAGCCTTGTCGATTCCTGCCTGCGTCGGTGATGCCACATTGGAACTTCCTTAACCGGAGCAAGCCGGCTCCTGGGTTTGAAGGCGCCCGGGAACCGGCTTTGGCTCGGTCAGAAGTTGTATTCCATGCCGAGCACGTAGCTCGACGCCTTGTCGCTGTAAAACTCGCGTTCGTCATCGAAGGTGATGTTCTGCACGCGTGGCTGAACTCTCAACCAGAAGTCGACGTTCATTGCCGGATACCACAGGAAGGTAATACCGTAGTTCGGTTTGGTGTACGTATCGCGCTTCAGCCCATCGCGCGTGGTGTATTCGTACTTCAGGTGGTCGCGCACATATAGTTCCACGCCGTAGGTGCGCTCGTAGAAGTAGCGCAGGTAGGCGCCCACTTGGGTGTCTTCCACCTTCGCACCGCTTTCGAAGTTCTGCGTCATGGTGAGGAACGTCGTTGCGGCGTACCAGGTATGCGGACCGCGGTCGGCAGCGGAATGCTCCAGCGACAGTCTGAAGGAATCAAAGTCTCTGACCTTTTCGACGGGCGCGTTGGTGATAACGTCTCCGGGGCTGTTGCTGATGGAGAAGTTCTGGTCGCTGACGCCGGGCGGGCAGACACCGGGACACAGGAAGCTGTCTTTTTGGCGCGTCATGATCGACGGAAAATCGGTGCCGCCGTAATACTCGCCGATCAGCCA
>DATICC010000123.1:0-13240 GCA_035457045.1 Woeseiaceae bacterium
CGCTCGAGCACGGGGTCACCGATCCTGCGGGACATTTTCAGTGAACTCGATGCCAGCAGGAGTTGTGCAATGACGGAAAACAGGAAGTACAGGTAAACGCCGAAGCGCCGCATGAACTCGTAAAAAGGCTCGGTCGTCCCGAGAAAGGTTACGTACAGTATCAGGCTCAAAGATCCCGCGATGCCAAAAATGGCGATGGATCGGTGCGATCGGGGCTGAGCTCGGGCAGCTGTTTCGATCGCGCGGAGCCACACGACATTCAGTACCCAGTACGCACAAAGCAAGATCGTCGTGGGTAACATGACCGCTCTGAAAAGATAGCTGGCAGGCGCGTAACGCCCGGTGGCACTGATGGACGTGCACCCGTCAAGGTAAGGAATGCAGGCTGGCACCCCGGCGTACTGAACCGCGATCAGGTAACAGGCATGGATTGCAACTATAGGTGCAAGGCCTGTCGCGATAGGCACAATGCGCAGGTTCATGTCGGCAGTCTGCGCATCGCAAATCAGTGTGTGCCGAGGCGCTCGCGCATTTGCCGGATGTGCCCCGGCCCCATGCGGCAACAGCCACCGATGAGCCGGGCACCGTCCCGTAACCATTGCTGCGCGGCATGGCCGCACTCCATTGGCGTCGTTGTGCCATGCCAGCTGTTGCTGGCGGCCTCGTAGCGTTCGCCGGAATTTGGGTAGACGACGATCGCCTTGTCCGGCAACGACTCCCTGATCGCCCTGATCAATGACGGCACGAACTGCGGCGGCGTGCAATTGACACCAATCGCCAATACCCTGGGATGGTCGCGAAACAGCGCGGCGCACTGCCGTATCGGCGTGCCGTCGCTGATATGTGTTACATCGCGGCAGGAGAAACTCACCCAGGCCGGTGTTTGCGTTGTTCGCAGCAGCTCGCTGAGAACGACAGCTTCCTGGTAATCCGGAATCGTTTCGCAGGCAAGAACATCGGCACCGCTGTCATCGAGCAAGTCGAGGCGGCGCGCATGAAAATCCCACAGTTCCTCTTTCGAAACGCCGTAAGCGCCGACGTACTCGGAACCGTCCTGCAACGCAGCGCCGTATGGTCCGACGCTCGCGGCGACGAGGATATTGCGATCAAGGCCCGGATTGGCCGCGCGGAAACGGGTCCGTGCTTGGTCAGCCAGTTTGACCGAGCGGGCGATCAGCTCGTCGGCATCCGCGGCGGACAGGCCGAGCGTCATGAGCCCCTTCCGCGTCGCCTGGTAACTGGCGCTTATGATGCAATCCGCTCCGGCCTCGAGGTAGGCCAGGTGCGCCCTGACGATCGCTTCAGGATCGCTGTGCAACAGCCCGGCGGACCATAGAGTCGGGTGCAGGATGGCGCCCTGCGCCTCGAGTTCGGTGGCGAGGCCACCATCGAGGATGATCGGCCCGTCATTCTCGAGCGCTTTTGCAAACAGATTCGGCTCAGGCATGGGCAGATCTTACCTGCATTTGAACGCATCGTGAGATTCAACAACAATGCAGGCACTTATGCTGAGTTACCGTCACAGCTTTCATGCCGGCAATTTTGCCGACGTCGTGAAGCACGTCGTGCTGGTTGCCTTGTTGCGCTACATGACGCGCAAGGAAGCCCCGTTCTGCTACATAGACACTCACGCTGGCGCGGGCGGTTATGACCTGCGCGGCGAGCATGCAAGGAAGACGGCGGAAAGCGAAGCAGGCATCGGCAGGATCAGTTCGGCCACTGACGCGCCGGCGCCGGTGGCGAGATACCTCGATATCGTCCGACGCTACGCCGCGACAGCAGGCCAGTTCGGGTACCCCGGATCGCCATGGATTGCGGCGGAGCTCATGCGCAGGCAGGACCGGCTGATGCTGTGCGAACTGCATGGCAGCGACTTTCCGCAACTCCGGCAAATGTTCCGGCCGGATCGCCGCGTGCATTGTTACGCCGAAGACGGCTACCGTTTCAGCATAGGCCTGGTGCCGCCGGCAGAGCGCCGAGGCCTGATCCTCATGGATCCGTCCTACGAACTCAAGAACGAATACTCCGTGGCGGTGACCACCCTCGGCAGGTTGCACCGCCGATTCGCAACCGGAGTGTATGCGTTGTGGTATCCGCTGCTCGCCGGGCGCGACAGCGCAATGCTGAAACGCTCCATTGACCGCCTCGGCATACGTGACATGCTGAACCTCGAACTGGTTATCGCAGATCGAAATGCGGATGTCGGTATGTACGGTTGCGGCATGATCCTGGTGAATCCCCCCTGGACATTGCGCAACGACATGGAGCTCGCACTTCCGTACCTGGCGGAGAAACTGGGGAGGAATATCGACAGCTCGTATCGAATCGAGTTATGGTCTGCCGAGTAAACAAGTCGAATAAGTGAACACCAGCACTGCGCCGGGCACCGCCTCAAAACCCCTGGAGATAGTCATGCGATCAGTGAAATACCGTTCCACCCTTGCAGTAACAGCTGCTTTGATATCTGTTGCCGTATCGCCGTCGGCTGGCGCGGACACCACGCCGCAGGACGCGTCTGACTATCGGAAATCCGTCATGACGACGCTCAAAGGACACATCGGAGCGTCCTCCATGCACGCGCGCGGACTGGTGGATGGGCAGGAGTTCCTGGTCAAACATGCGAATGGGCTCGCGAACGGCGTATCGGAACTGCAGCAGCTGTTTCCGGCCGGCTCCAACGTGGAGGACTCGGACGCTTTGCCCGTTATCTGGGAGAAGCCGGAAGAGTTTGCCGCCGCCATAGACAAGGCGGTCGCTGCAACGCAGAAATTCGTCGCAGCGGCGGAGAGCGGCGACAAGGAAGCGATCTCGAGCGCATTTCGCGAGGTCGGCGGAAGTTGCCGGGGTTGCCATGACACATTCCGCGTTCCACAGGACTGATGATCGCATCGGGAGCGCGCAGACTGGCCATCGCGGCCGGACTGTTGCTGCAGGGAGCGGCCGGAGCAGCGGGCGATGACCTCATCGCGAAAGGCAAATACCTCATCCATGCCGGCGGCTGCATTACCTGTCACACGGAAGACGCGGACGGTGCGGTCCCGTTGGCGGGCGGCTATGCACTGAAGTCCCCTTTCGGCACGTTTTACGCGCCGAATATCACCCCGGACAAGGAAACGGGCATAGGCAACTGGAGCGACGAGGACTTCCTGCGCGCTTTTTACGAGGGCACGAATCCGGAGGGCGATGCGTACTTCCCGGCATTTCCATACACGGCTTACAGCGGCGTGAGGCAGGATGAACTCCTTGCGATGAAGGCCTACCTGTTCAGCCTAGAACCGGTGCGCAAGGAAATACCGGAGCACGATCTGCCGGCCTTCATGTCCTCGCGGCTGGCGGCGCGTGCCTGGCAGCTGAGCTACTTCGAGCCGGCACGCTTCGAGCCCGACACGACCAAATCATCGCCGTGGAATCGTGGCGCCTACCTGGTACGGCATCTCGGGCATTGCGGCGAATGCCATACCCCGCGCGGCACGCTCGGCGCCCTGCTGCAGGAGCAGGAACTGACCGGCAACCCCGAAGGCGCAGATGGCGAGAGCATTCCCAACATCACGGGCGACCGGAAAGACGGCATTGGCAAGTGGTCGCTGTCGGACATCGAATATTTTCTGGACATCGGCATGCTGCCGGATGGCGATTTCACCGGCGGATCGATGTCCGATGTGATTGAAGACAACACCAGTCACCTGACACCCGAAGACCGTATGGCAATCGCGACTTACCTCAAGTCGCTGGCGCCAGAAGACTGACTCGCCATCGACGGCGGACCCGCACTCCCCGCGAGCAACAGTTGGCCGCCGTAATAGAACGGCAGGCCCCAGACGTAGTTCGGAAATTCGGTTTGCACGAACTGGCCGGCGGCGACTGACAGGTCGGAAAAATAGAAGAGCAGGGCGCCGGCTGGTATGGCAAGGCCGGCACCGGCCCCCCTCGTGCCGATGGCGGCGATAACCATGCAGCTGATGACCACGGTGTAGAGCGCCACCGGCATCTGCATGGCGTCAGGAACGTGTGGCGACAACCACGCCGATACAAGAGCTGAAACCAGCGCAACCGGAAAAGCTGCGGCGGCAAGCCATCGCCAGTTGATCCCGCGGGCAATAAACGCAGTTACGTAGGCGACGTGCGCCAGCAGGAACGCACACAAGCCGGACAGGAACAAGGCCTGCGTGCGCCCGAGCAGCAGCATGTCGCCGATCCAGGAGAGCAGGAGACCGGCAAGCAGGAGGCGGCCGAATGCCGAACGCATTGCGCCGGCAGAAATCGCAAGCGCGACGAACGACGACGAAGCAAGGAGCTTTGCTGCGATGGCAGCGCCGTGAAATCCGCCGATCTGGCTCGCCACCAGCACTGCGCAGGCCAGCAGGCCTGCAGGCACGATCGGGAGTCGCCGCCGGTTCCTGCTGGCCGTTTCAGCCATCGGCTCTCGGGGGCAGTCCGGTATGTTGCGTCAGCGCCTTGCCCTTGCGGATGCGCTTCTCGTGCGCCAGGGCCGAGTTCTTGCGGCGCGGCGAGCGATGCACAGCACCCTCGCGCGGCTGGTGCAGCGGCACCAGCTTGTCCTTGCCGGAACCGATCAGGCGACCGAGCTTCATCTCTTTCAGTGCTTCGCGAATCAGCGGCCAGTTCTTCGGGTCGTGGTAGCGCAACAGCGCTTTGTGCAGTTTTCGTTTTTCCGGGCTCTTGATGATTTCGACACCTTCGCTTTTATAAGTGACCTTGCGCAAAGGATTCTTGCCGGAGTGATACATCGCCGTTGCGGTAGCCATCGGCGACGGATAGAACCCCTGTACCTGGTCTGCGCGAAAGCCGTTCGCTTTGAGCCAGAGCGCGAGGTTCACCATATCCTCGTCGGTCGTGCCCGGGTGAGCCGCGATGAAATAGGGAATCAGGTACTGTTCCTTGCCCGCTTCCGCCGAGAATTTTTCGAACAGCTCCCTGAAGCGCTCATAAGCGCCGATACCCGGCTTCATCATCTTGTCGAGCGGTCCGCTCTCCGTGTGTTCCGGTGCGATCTTGAGATAACCGCCGACGTGATGGGTGACCAGTTCCTTCACGTATTCCGGGTCCTGCACGGCGAGGTCATAGCGCAGCCCGGAGGCGATCAGCACTTTCTTCACGCCGGGCAAAGCGCGCGCCTTGCGATACAGGCCGGTCAGCGCTGAGTGATCGGTATTCAGGTTGCTGCAGATGCCCGGGAAGACGCAACTCGGCCGGCGACAGGCGGATTCGATTTCCTTGCTCTTGCAGGCGAGCCGGTACATGTTGGCGGTGGGGCCGCCAAGGTCCGAGATGACGCCGGTGAAGCCCGGCACGGTATCGCGGATCTTCTCTATCTCCTCGAGCACCGATTCCTCGGAGCGATTCTGGATAATCCGGCCTTCGTGTTCCGTAATCGAACAAAACGTGCACCCACCGAAACAGCCGCGCATGATGTTCACCGAAAAGCGGATCATCTCGTAGGCGGGAATCCGCGCATTGCCGTAGGACTTGTGCGGTATGCGGGCGAACGGCATGCCGAATACGTAGTCCATCTCCGCGGTCGTCAGGGGGATCGGCGGCGGATTGATCCAGAGGTCGCGATTGCCGTGCGCCTGTACCAGGGCCCGCGCATTGCCGGGATTCGTCTCGAGATGCAGGACGCGGTTCGCGTGTGCGTAGAGTACGGCGTCGTTACGCACTTTCTCGAACGAGGGCAGGCGGATGACACTTCGTTCCCGGTTGCGCCGCGCGTCCGGCACGAAGCGCAATACGTTGTCGCCGCCATCCGTCGCGCTCTGTTTGGCGGCGCAGGCTTCGGTGTCCTGCGTGTTGACGTAGGGGCTGACGACCTGGTCGATGCGCCCGGGCCGGTCGATGCGCGTCGAGTCGATTTCCCACCAGCCTTCCGGCCGGTCATCGCGAATGAAAGCAGTACCGCGTACGTCCGTGATGTCACCGATCGCTTCGCCCCGGGCGAGGCGATGCGAGATCTCGACGATAGCGCGCTCGGCGTTGCCGTAGACGAGCATGTCCGCACTGGCGTCCAGCAGGATCGAACGCCGCACGCTGCCCTGCCAGTAGTCGAAATGGGCGATACGCCGCAAGGATGCCTCTATGCCGCCCAGGATGACCGGCACGTCGTTAAAAGCTTCCTTGCAGCGCTGCGAGTAAACCAGCGAGCAGCGATCCGGTCGCCTGCCGCCCAGGCCGCCCGGCGTATAGGCGTCGTCATTTCGCACTTTCCTGTCCGCGGTATAGCGATTGATCATGGAATCCATGTTCCCCGCGGCGACGCCGAAGTACAGGTTCGGCCTGCCCAAGGCCTGGAAAGCCTCTTTCGACCGCCAGTCCGGCTGCGCGATGATGCCGACGCGGAATCCCTGCGCCTCGAGCAGGCGGCCGATGATCGCCATGCCGAAGGACGGGTGGTCCACGTAAGCGTCGCCGGTCACGATGATGATGTCGCAGGATTCCCAGCCGAGGGCGTCCATTTCCGCCCGCGACATGGGCAACAGCGGTGCCGTGCCGAAGCATTCGGCCCAGTACTTGTTATAGTCGTAGAGTGGGGTGGCGGTCGCAGGCATCGGTCGGTGTCTTCCGGGCGGCCGCCAATGATAACCGTTCCGCGCTGGCGCCGCAGGAGCTGCGCCGGCCGGGTGCTTGCCCGGGTGATCGCCCCTGACCCGCGGCAACCCCCCAAGGGAGTGCCTCATGACGACATCGCGATACCTGGCCATGCTGGGCCTGCTGGCGGCCATGGCGAGCAACGCCGACCCGGTGCCGCGCTGGCAACAGTCGCCGGAGCAGCTCAAGGCAGCCATAACCGGCGTTCGCGCCGGCGCCGACCTGACGCCCGCCGCCTGGCCAGAGGGAGCCCGCGTTGCCGTCGGCTTGTCGTTCGACGTGGATACGGAGCTCGTGTGGCTGGAGGACCGGGAGGTGCAAAGCCCATCGACCATGTCGCGCGGCGAGTACGGCGCCCGCACCGGGCTGCCGCGCGTGCTCGCGCTGCTCAGCAGGCACGACATACCCGCGACGTTTTTCATACCCGCCATGAGCATGGAACTGCATCCGACCATAGTGCGGCTGATCAAGCTGGACCCGCGGCACGAATTCGGCTTCCATTCCTATGCGCACGAAAATCCGCTGCGGCTGAGTGCCGCGGACGAGCGCGCCGCCTACGAGAAGGGGCTGGAGATCTTCGTCGCTCATACCGGCACACGGCCGCTGGGCTTTCGCTCGGCCGCATGGGACCTGACCCCGGCCACGATCGATATCGTCAGGTCACTGGGCTTTGTCTATGACAGCAGCCTGATGGCCGACGACCGGCCGTATCGATTGATGTCGCAGGGAAAGGACGCCGGTCTGGTCGAGCTTCCGGTCGAATGGATACTCGACGACTGGCCGTACTTCCAGCTCGACTGGGGCGACGGGCAGGTATCGATGCGCAACGCCGATGATGTATTTTCGATCTGGCGGGATGAATTCGACGTCGCGTACGACGAGGGTACGATGTTCATACTGACCATGCACCCGCAGGTCATCGGCCATCGTTACCGGATGCAGATGCTGGACCGGCTCATCGTGCACATGAAAAGCAAACCGGGCGTCTGGTTTGCAACGCACGCACAGATAGCAGACTACGTCGCCGACCGCCCGTCACTTGGGAGTGGGGTGCCAGCCGAGTAACAGGATCAGTGCGGCGTAACCGGCCACATAGGCGAGCGGTACGAACCAGCCGTAACGCAGCCAGTAAAAAACCGATTTCGCTTGCGGGAACTGCGTCGACAGCGCAACGCCGGCGGAGGAGCCGAACCAGACCATCGAGCCGCCAAAACCGACGGCGAAAGCCAGTGCTCCCCAGTCATACCCGCCCTGCTCGAGCGCGAGCTTGGTGAGCGGAATGTTGTCAAAAACTGCCGACACGAAGCCGAGCCCGAGCGTTGTCTGCCACGACGCGGCGGGCAGGCTTTCGACCGGCATCATCGAGGCGCAGGTCACCAGTGCGATGAGGAACAGGCTGCCCAGTGTCGCCATCGGCAGCAGTTTCCAGTTCGGTGCGCGCCACGGCGACATTACGATGACCGTAGACCAGACCGCCGCCGCCAGGAATGGGAAGCCGTCGGCAACCTCCGTGTAGTAAGTATTCACAATGACATTGGCGCTGATTACCGCCCCGAGTATGGCGGCGACGATGGCGACCCGAGCCCAGTCGAGGTGCAGATCCGCCGGAGGGTCGCAAACGATGGGTGACATGCGTTGCTGCACGAGCGAGGCCGGTATTGCGATAACAGCGAGCGCGACGCCGGCCGGCAGGAACGCATGCGCCACATCCAGCGGGGCGACACCCTCGATCCACATCATCGTGGTGGTCGTATCGCCGACGACGCTGCCGGCGCCGCCGGCGTTCGATGCGGCCACGATGGCCGCGAGGAACCCGATATGCACCTTGCGGCGGAAAACGGACGCGGCAATCGTTCCGCCGATGATGGCGGCGGCAATGTTGTCGAGAAAGGTCGACATGCAGAACACCAGCACCAGCAGCATCGCCGGTCCACGCCAATCGTCCGGCAGGATCGCAGGCAGCCACTGCGGCACATGGCTTCTTTCGAAATGGTCGGCGAGCAGTGCAAAGCCCACCAGCAGGCCGAAAAGGTTGGTAAGGATCACCCATTCATGACCGAGGTGCTGCCATAGCCCGGCGAGGCCAGGGACACCGGCGAAAGTCGAGAAGAGCAGCTTGTACGCTGTGATAACCGCAAGGCCGATCAACGCGACCCGTAAGGTGTGGTGGTGAAAGATCGCGACGCCGAGCAGGGTGAATGCAAAGAGAATGAAAGCGACAGGGATGCCTGCCAATGTCAGGCCCTGGGTCGCGGCAGTTGCTGCTTCGGCAGCGCTGCTTGCCAATACATTGAAGTTCATGTTGGTTCGATCGGGCGGCGGGTTGTTGTAGGTATTGCTGCGCGTTATCGTATTCCCCGGGCATGCAAAGGGAAACAGATAAATAGCCATGACCACGGAGATCCGGCAGGCAAGCATCCGCCACATCGACGAACTGATACCGCTGGTTCGCGCCTACCACGACTTCGAGGGCGTCACCCAGGATGATGAAACGCGCCGAAAGACGGTAAGCACTCTGTTGCTGGCTCCGGAACTTGGCCCGGTGTGGCTGATTTTCGAAGGTGGGCAGCTCGTGGGCTACATAGCCATTTGCCTGGGTTACAGCATCGAATTCGGCGGGCGGGATGCTTTCATCGACGAGTACTTCCTGCTCGAGGACTTTCGCGGCAAGGGCATCGGCGGCAAGGTGCTCGGCCTGGTGCTCGAACGGCTGAAGGGCGATGAAGTCAAGGCGCTGCACCTGGAAGTGGGGAAGGCCAATCGGCGCGCCAAGGCCCTGTACACCGCAGCAGGCTTCGTCTTACGCGACCAGTATCACCTCATGTCACGCGAGCTTTGATCGGGCGGCGCAACCCGCCGTCAGTCGGGTGTCGCCGGCAAAGGTGACTTGAGTATGACCGTACGGTGCGGGTACGGGATGCCGATGCCGTTGGCCTTGAAGGTGTCCCAAAGCGCCAACAGGATCTGGCCCCGGATGTTGGTCAGTCCATTCTGCGGATCGCTGATCCAGAAACGCAGCACGAAATTGATCGACGATTCGCCGAATTCCGTTATCCAGCATACCGGCTCCCTGGATTTGACCACGCGCGGTACGGATCGGGATGCGTCGATGGCGAGCTTCGATACGAGGTGCGGGTCTGCGTCGTAGGCCACACCGAAGGGGACGTCCAGCCGCACCAGGTCGTCGGAGAACGACCAGTTGATGACCTGCTGCGTGATGAAATCCTCGTTCGGGATGAGGTATTCGCGGCCATCGCGGGTGACCACGGATACGAAACGTGCGCGCAGCTCCCGAATCCAGCCGAAGGTTTCGCCGAGGGAGATCGTGTCGCCGGGTTTGATCGAGCGATCGGCCAGGATGATGATGCCGGAGATGAAGTTCGATACGACCTTTTGCAGACCGAAACCGATGCCGACACCGATCGCGCCGGACAATACCGTGAACACGGTAAGGTCGATTCCCACGAAGGACAGGCCGCTCAGCGCGGCGATGACCACCAGCACGATCTTCAGGATCTTGCCGATGAGTACCCGCAGCGATGGCGTCAGTTCCTGTACCTGGCGTATGCGCTGATCGAGGAAATTGCCGGCGCTGACGGCGATCCACAGCATGAGGCCGAGAACGAACAGTCCGCCGATCAGGTCGAGGAAAGAGATTTCCTTCTGCCCGACAGGCAGTTTGTAGGAATCGAGGAAATTGAGGACGTCGTCGAGTATGTCGAGCAGGCTCAGCGCCACATAAGTCCAGATGCCGAAGGACAAAAGGGTCCGGATTCCTTTCTGGTTAATGGTATGCGAGCCGACGTTGATGACGAACCAGGCGAGAGCGAGCAAACCGGCGTTCGCCAGTATCTTGTCATCCGCGGGCCAGCCGATGCGGCGGCTGACGAATAGCACGATCACGCAGAGAATGACGAAGTAGGCCCATTCGGTGCGATCGATCATCGCGTTCAGGACGCGCTTCACGCCCGGTATGAGCCTGAGCTGCTCGGTGCGGGTTCGGATGCGCGGTTCGACCCACCAGGACAGCAGGAACGAGACCGTCAGCAGGCTGGCGATGATGAGGAACTGGAAGACGACGGCGGGTTGACTGAAGTACTGCAGGATGGCGATGCCCGTCTCGGCCAGGATAGTTGTCAGTTCCTGAAACTTCTCATCCACAGACTGTCGTTCCCTGCGTCGTGCCAGTAACGGGCGGCGAAAATGTGCGACTATCCGATCAGTCGCCGCAGGCTGCAGTCGCTGCGGCGGCTCACGGACGCCTGCTTACCGCATTCTTGCAGATTTACGCAGGCTTCGCATGCGCGCTGGCGGCTCGCGTTTCGACTATGTCTACCGCACGCAGTACGGCGTCGCGCCGGGTGGCAACGCGCTGGGTTTCATGTACGAGGTCGAGAATCCGCATCCTGGCGAGGAGCCTGGCGACATGGAGGTTCAGCCCGACGACGATCACGGCCCGTCCCGCGCGTGCTGCAGCCTGCATGATTTCCTCCAGGGCTAGCGCTGCGCTCCCGTCGACTTTGGGCACATCCAGGAGGTCGATGATCAGTACCTCGTAGTCGCTGACACGCGACATGCGCCGTACCAGTTCATTGGCAGCTCCGAAACTCATCAGGCCGGACAGGTGCAGGATCAGGGCCTTGCCGTTGCAGCGGCGGAACAGTATCCGCTCCTCATCGGTCAACAGGTGTTCGGAGTCGGCATGCGATATGGTGCGGATGGACTCCATCTGCATGTCCGCGGTTTCCTTGACGAAAAGCAGGCTCGCGACAATCATGCCGGCAGCGACGGCGGTGATGACATCCACAAATACCGTCAGACCCAGCACGATCAACATGGTGATGAGGTCGACCCTTGGCGCCCGGTGCATGCGCCTCAGGTAGCGCCAATCGATGACGTCAATGCCGACTTTCAGCAGGACTCCGGCAAGCGCCGCATGCGGGATATGAGACACCAGCGGCCCGAGTCCGAGCGCAACCAGGAGCAGGACGACTGCGTGAAACATCCCGGACAACGGCGTCTTTCCGCCTGCCCGGATATTGGTCAGCGTCCGCATGGTGGCGCCCGCGCCGGGAATGCCGCCGAACAGGCCGGCGACGAGATTGCCGATGCCCTGACCGGTCAGCTCCTTGTCGGAGTCATGGAAGTTTCGTGTGACGTTGTCGGCCACGAGCGACGTGAGCAGGCTGTCGATGGCACCGAGGCCGCCTATGACGGCACCAAAGACCAGCATCTGGTTCAGTTCGGCGAAATCGAATACCGGCAGGTACAGCGTAGGCAGTGAACTGGGTATGGCGCCAATCACCGGCGCACCCGGAAACCAGAACACCAGCACAGTGCCGGCAACGATGGCCAGTATCTGCGGGGGCACGATGCGCCCTATGCGTTTCGGTGTCAGGACGCAAATGGCGAATGCCAGAATGCCCACGGCAACGGCCAGCCGGTTCGGTTCGTGGAAGTCGGCGGGCAGCACCGTTATGGCGTTGATGACGTTGCCTTCCGTCGGGTATCCCAGCAGCGGCGCAAGCTGCAGGACGATCAGGATGCAACCGATACCGTTCATGAAGCCGGATATGACCGGGTAGGGCATCAGGTTGATGTAGCGTCCGAGCTTCAGATAGCCGAAGAGGATCTGGAACATCCCTGCCATCATGACCACGGTGAAGGCCTGTGCCGGGTTGGAGCCGTAATGCGTGAATACGGTCGCAGCGACAACGGTCATGGGTCCGGTCGGTCCGGAGATCTGGCTGGGCGTGCCGCCGAACAGGGCGGCAAAGAAGCCGACGCAGATGGCGCCGTAGAGCCCGGCAACCGGGCCCGCACCGGAGGCAACGCCGAAAGCAAGCGCGAGCGGCAGCGCGACGATGGCGGCCGTCAGGCCGCCGAAGAGGTCGTTGCGCAGGTTTGCAAAACTGAGTTTCGGCATGGGGTCTGTCTGTCGGGTGCAGAGTTTGCACCCGTGCGGGTGGTCGCGCCAGCGCGACTCGACCCTATTGACACGGATGCCGGCATGCGTCTCGAGAATGCGACAGCCGAATCGCCTCTCGGACGAGCCGGCAATGCCGTCGAAGTACACTTTGAGACGGGAATCACATTGTGATGAAAATAGTTATTGACAATCTTTTGTCCGCAAATATATTACCGCGCAAACAGGGCGGGTAATTACCCGCACGACTCGGAGGGCAGAGTCGGTTTTCGTTTGCAGGTCGCCCAACTGCGTCCAAGGATCGTAAATGAAAACCGCTACAGCCGTCGCGGAAGAACCTCCGGGGAGCGCGGCACGCCGCCGTAATGCCCCTCCTGAAATCACCCTACCCAATAACAACACCCCGACCATTCGCCTCGACCAGACCATCGCCAAGCGCGACCGGTCAAGGTTCCGCGTGTCCGACCGGTCTGCGGAGTTTCTGAACCGCTGCTACCCGAGTGCCACGGTCGAGGAATGGAACGACTGGCGCTGGCAGAACCGGAACCGCGTCCGGACGCTGGCCGACCTCGAGAGAATGATCACCCTGTCGGACGACGAGGTCGCCGCCATTCGCCGGCACACAGGCGCGCTGCCGGTCGGCATTACCCCGTACTACGCCAGCCTGCTGCACCGTAGCGACTCAGGGCAGGCGCTCCGCCGTACCGTGGT
>DATICC010000124.1:0-9263 GCA_035457045.1 Woeseiaceae bacterium
GTTATACTTGCCCAGCGAAATACCGCGATTTCACCTGGAGAGTCGAAGTATGAACAGCAGAACGTCCGTCCCCGGCTTCTTCCTGGCGACCGGCATGTTTCTTGCGTTGAGCGCAGGTGCTCAGGCCGAGGATCACCAGGCCATTCCCACAGTCGACGTCAACGCGGCCAGGACGATGGTTGCGAATCATGACGATGCCGTGATTCTTGACGTGCGAACAGCGGCCGAATTCGAGATCTCGCACATCAGCGGCGCCACCAACATCGATGTTCAGGCAGAATCTTTCCGCGAACTGGTGGCCGCGCTCGACCCGGACAAGACGTATATTGTCCACTGCACCAAAAATCCCGTCGACGGGCGCTCCAGCCGTGCGCTGCAGGTACTGGACGGACTCGGTTTCAAAAATCTGTACAGCCTGGAAGGCGGCTACATCGCCTGGAAAGACGCCGAGTTGCCGCTGACCGAGGCGGCAAATTGAGCCGTTTTTCTGTGGTCCATGATCGCCTCGCTATCATGCCAGGCCGACCGCAGCGGAGTCCTTCTGATACGACCCCATGGATAGATTCCTGAAGGAACTCCTCCGGCGGAACGTTTTTCGAGTCGCTGGCGTTTACGCCGTCGTCGGCTGGCTGCTCGCACAGGCGGCCGGCGTCCTGGAAACCTCCATGAACATGCCTGGCTGGTTCGACACCATGGTCGTCAGCTTGCTTCTTCTCGGGTTTCCGATCGCGCTCGTGCTCGCCTGGGCATTCGAGGTGACGCCCGAAGGCGTGAAGTTAACTGCTGCAATGCCTGAAGGCGAATCGATGGCGCCAATGACCATCAGGCCGATCGACTACCTGATTGTCGGCGCATTGGCGCTTGTCGGCGTACTGATTGTCGCCGACCGCCTGTTGCCGGGAAAGGCTGCGCAAACGGCGGCTATCGTTGCCACGACATCCGTGGCGGAGAGCGCCGTACCCGAGGTTTCGGACGCCTCAATCGCGGTTCTTCCCTTCGCCGATCTCTCCCCGGAAGGCAATCAGGAATATTTCTCCGACGGCATGGCTGAGGAGATCCTGAACGTGCTGGCGAAGGTCGATGGCCTCACTGTTGCCGCGCGCACATCATCCTTCGCATTCAAAGGCCGGGAAACGCTCGGCATTCCCGCAATCGCCGACGAACTCGGCGTGCGCCATGTGCTCGAGGGCAGCGTCAGGAAGTCCGGGGACACTATTCGCATTACCGCGCAATTGATCGATTCGGCCAGCAACGCGCACCTGTGGTCGGAAGCGTTCGACCGTACCCTGACTGCGGAAAATGTCTTTTCTTTGCAGGACGAAATCGCCGGTGCGATCGTCGGTGCCTTGCGCAGCGAACTTGGCATCGAAGTGGGCGATGCGGCGCCCGTCATGGTCCAGACGCAGGACGTCGATGCGTATGAACTTTACCTTGGGGCGCGCGCACTCTTTCAAGCGCGTCGCGATCTGACCGAGGCGGACCGACTGCTCGCCGAAGCGACAGAGATCGATCCGAATTTCGCCGATGCGTACGCCATACGCGCCGCTATCCATGATTTTGGCGGCGAGTACGGTGTGCAATTCGCCGACGAGCGCGCGGCGCGCGCCCAGGGCCGGGCTTTCGCGGAAAGGGCGCTGGCGCTGAACGAGCAGAACAGCCTCGGGCACGCGATGCTTGCGCTAATCCTGTTCGGCGACCTGACCGAAGGCCGGCAAACGGGTGATTTCGATGCGGTGTTCGCGGGCCTTGAGCGCGCGCTCGCGCTCGATCCGAGGAACAGCAATGCCCTCAACTGGCTAGGCATAGCCTACGGTTTTGTCGGCGACAACGAGAGCGCAGCGGCCTCTCACCGGCGCTGTGTGGAAATCGATCCGGCGCTCTCCCCCTGCCGAAGCAACCTCGCCATCGAACTCGTGAGCCTCGGCCGCAAGGACGAGGCCTCCGCCGTGACCGACGCCGCGATCGACGCCGGCGCCTTTGGCGAAGCCGTGGGTCAGTTGATCCTGTTCACGGAACTGGAACGGCGCGATGCGTTCCTGGTCATGGCGATCGGCATGTCCGCCCTCCGCGGCGTTTCAAAATTCAACGCCTTGTACGACGCATTGGTCGATCCCCGCGAAGATCCGCTGCTCGCGGCCGAAATCAGGGCGCGGTTGATCGAAAACAAAGCCTCGACTCGCACGTACGCACTGCTCAACGCACTCGGCGACTACAAAGATCCGCCGCAGATCGTTTCGCACTGGGGTGAGGTCATGCGCGGCTACCGACGATCCCCCGAATTCAAAACGCATATGCGGGCGAGCGGAGTCGATGCTTACTGGCGCAAGCACGGTTTCCCGCCACAATGCAGGCCGCTCGGTGCTGACGATTTCGAGTGCGATTGATGAACGGACTCTTCGCCGAACTTCAACGTCGTAATGTCTTCCGGGTAGCCGGCGTTTACGCCGTGGCAGGCTGGCTGCTGACGCAGGTTGCCGCGACGCTCGAGGGCGCCGTCGGTTTGCCCGGATGGTTTGACGGCATGGTCGTCAGCCTGCTGCTGATCGGATTTCCCATCGCCGTCATCCTGGCCTGGGCATTCGAGCTGACGCCGGAAGGGGTAAAGCGCACCAGGGATCTCGGCGAAGGCGAAAGTATCGCGCCGAGGACCGGAAAGACCCTCGACTATGCGATTCTTGCGGGCCTCGCGCTGGTCGTCATTGTCGTGGTCGCCGACTGGCTGACGCCGAAGCAGGCGCAGACCGTCGCTGCGTCAGATGCCGGCATAAGTGCCGCGCCGCCCGACGCCTCCATCGCCGTGCTGCCCTTTGCCGATCTCTCGCCGGCCGGCGATCAGGAATACTTCGCCGACGGTATTTCGGAAGAGATCTTGAATGTGCTGGCGAAAATCGACGGCTTGAAAGTCGCCTCGCGCACCTCCTCGTTCGCATTCAGGGACCAGGGCGATATCAGTGCGCCCGCGATTGCGAAGGAGCTTTCGGTTCGTCACCTGCTCGAGGGTTCCGTCCGCAAGGCCGGCGCTACGCTGCGCATCACGGGGCAATTGATCGACGCGGAGGGTGACCGTCACCTGTGGTCGGAAACCTATGACCGGCCGCTGACCGCAGAGAACGTGTTCGCGATCCAGGACGAGATTGCCGGGGCGATCGTCGCCGCCCTCGGCGAGGTGATTGGCACCGCGCCCGTCCGCGCCCGAACCGAGGCCGCGACAACCGATCTTTCCGCCTACGATCTCTATCTCGAGGCGCGTGCGCTCTACCAGGAGCGTACGCAGATCGATCGGGCCGAAGCACTGCTGGCGCAGGCGGTCGAACGCGACCCGGAATTCGCGGACGCCTGGGCGCTGCGCGCCGCCGCTGCATCGCTCTATCTTTTTTTTGAGTATGTAAAGACGGATTTGTCCCGGGAAGCGCTTGAGCAGCGCGTAGACGAGTACGCAGCGCGCGCACGTGCGCTCGATCCGGCCAATGCGCTCGCCATTGCGGCGCCCGCCAATTATCGAATGAACGCCACACTGGGACTTACGAGGGCTTACGACCTTGGCGAGGTCGTCGCCGATCTCGAAAAGGCGGTCGTTCTCGATCCGCGGGACTCCTCGGTGCGCAATTGGCTTGGCATCACCTATCTGGCGGTTGGCGAACGGGAAAAGGCGCTCGAGACCTTTACTGCCTGCACGGAATTCGATCCGCTATTCGGTCCTTGTGCCGAGAATCTTTATGACAGCCTCGTTACGCTCGAGCGCTATGACGAGGCGTGGACGGTCTTTCAGCGTGTTCTGTCGCGCGGCATGAAAGTCGGCGGCTGGGTCAGCTTTTCGCTGCTCGCGCATTTCGAGGAAAAGATGGCCTTCATGATTGCGGCCGATCACGATCAATGGCTGCCCGGTTGGCGGCGGCAGGACGAAATCTACGAGGCCTTCAGGAATCCCGGCGCCGATCACAGCGAGCTCGTCGCCGCCGTAACCGATTTCGTCCGCGGCAATCCTCAGGTCAACGTTGACACGGTCGGCATCTTGCTGATCCCGATCGGCGGTTTCGATTATCGGCCGTACGCGACCACCCTGTGGGCGCCTGATCACGCCCGTTATAGGCGATCGCCGCAATTTTACGACTATGTCGTAAAGTCTGGCATTTACGATTACTGGCGCAGGCACGGTTTCCCGCGGCAGTGCAAGCCTGTAGGCGACGACCGATTCGAGTGCGAGTGAGGCGCTGATCAATGTTACTCCGCCGCGTGATCGAGCATGTGAAAGAGCAGAACTGGACGGCAATCGCGCTCGATTTCGTGATCGTCGTTGCCGGCGTTTACACCGCGGTATGGATCGAGGGGCTGCAGCAACAAGCCGAGTCGGCCAAGCGCACGACGCAGATCATTGAAACATTACGCGAAGACCTGCGCGACTCCGCCCGCGTCGAGGCCAGGTTCACCCAGACTATGGATAAGGGACTGGCGCAGTGGAAAGCCGACTTTGACGCAGGCCGCATGCCCCCGCCCTATTTCTTCCGGGTGCCCGGATCGGAGACGCCGCCTTCGAGTACCTGGGACCTGCTGCTGCAAATGGGGCTGGGCAACCTGCTCGACCCTCCGCTCGTTTTCGAACTCGGGTTCTACTATTCGGAGCGGGAAGGCGTTGGCCGCAAGTACCTGCGCTACATCGCGCAGGTCGAAGACCGGATTCTGCCGCTGATGCGCGGAGACTCGTCCGTGTTCTACCTTGCCGACAGATCGCGGCTGAAGCCGGAGTTCGCCGCCAGCATGGAGCGGCTGAAGGAATGGGCAGTCGAGACACGCAGGAACCATGAATGGGCACGGTGTCTCGACCTGAGGCTGGACGCTCCGACCAAGGCTGGCAAATCCTGTACTCCCTCCTGGGACCTGGACAGCAGCGGTCCGGATGCGTTTGCGATCGAGCACCCGAAATGATCCTCCGCCGCGTCACCGAGCATGTGAAGGCGCAAAACTGGTTCGCCGTCGGGCTGGATTTCATCGTCGTGGTGGTCGGCGTGTTCGTTGGCTTGCAGGCACAGGACTGGGCGGGTGCGCGCGCACAGGCCGAGCTGCACCAGCGCTACTACGAACGCCTCCAGGCGGACTTCGAATCCATCGGAGTCAGGATCGACAGTCACCTCGAAGCATTTGAGCAACAGATTGCAGGCGCGGAATACGTCATCGATCTCGTGCGCATGCCTGACGAACAATTTCGTTTAGTCGAGGTCGACGAGCCCCGCCTGACGGATGCACTTTCTATCCTGACGGAGCAGCGGATTCCCCCTGGCCGGTCGGCGACCTACGTGGAGATGCTCTCTGCAAGCCAGCTCAGCAGCCTTCGCAATGCCGCATTGCGCGACAAGCTCGCCGAGTACGACCGCTTGTGTGACATACACCTGGAGGTCTTCCGGGCGACCGGGATGAACAACAACGACCAGCTGCCCGCCCTGTATCGCCATCTCAAGATCCGGACGATCGGCGATCCGGAGAGGCTGTCCGGCATCCGGAGCGTGGTTTACAAATACGACCTCGAGGGCATGCGCACGGATCCCGAGTTCGAGACGGCGATCATGATCCTGGACCAAAGTACGCGGAACAACCTGGGTGTCAGGAAACGAGAGCGCGCTTTGACCAATGAGATCCTCGCACTGCTTGCCCGGGAGACGGCCCGATAAACTCCCGCTGCAGCCGCACTGGTTCCGCTCTTGTTATTTCCGCCGCGCGATCTTTTCTCGCAGGCGCTCGTCCTGAGCCTGGACCTCTTCGCCGAAATCCTCGGCCTCGTACAAAGGGCGAATCTCGATTTCAGACACCTCTCCGGGCATCGGATCCGGACAGCGACGAACCCACTCGACCGCTTCCTCGATCGACTTCACCTGCCAGATCCAGAAACCGGCGACGAGTTCCTTGGTTTCGGCGAAGGGTCCGTCGAAGACGGTCCGCTTGCCGACGGAAAAGCGCACGCGCTTGCCCTTGCTGCTCGGACGGAGGCCATCGCCCGCCAGCATGACACCTGCCTTCACCAGTTCCTCATTGAATTTGCCCATGTCTTCGAACAGGGTCGCATAGCCGGCCGGGGCCCTCGGATCGCCGGGCAGGATGCCTGCTTCGGAATTCTTCGTTGCCTTGACCATCACCATCACTCGCATTGCCGTCTCTCCTCGACTTTTCCTTACAATGGTACTGCGCTAGCAGCCTCGATATGCCTGTAGTCGCTTCGGCAGGCTGATTTTCGACATCGGGCCGGAAAAATGTCGATAACCGGGCCCGGCAAACGACCAGCGGGTGACGCAAGCCATACCGAGGACCAAAGGAGAATCGCATGAAATTCATATGCCTGGGCTATCACGACCCGTCAAAGTGGCAGCAGTTCACCGACGAGGAACGTAGCACACTGATTGACGAATGCTTTGACTACGACGACGAACTGCGTAGGAAAGGGCATTTCGCCGGCGGCGAGGCGCTCGACGACCCCGCGACCGCAAAGACCCTGCGCTACAGCAACAAGCGCCTGTCGGCCACCGACGGGCCCTACGCCGAGACCAGGGAGCAGCTCGGCGGCATACTCATACTCGAAGCGGACAATCTCGCGCACGCCGTCGAGCTCATGTCGAAGCATCCCGGCGTGAAGAACGGCCCCTTCGAGATCCGGCCGGCTGCGAGCCTGGACCAGATGATTGCCGAAAGTGAAAAACGCCGGAGCCGACGATGAAATACCTGTGCCTTGTATACGCTGAGGAAAAAAAACTGGAAGGATTTGACGACGCAGAGTGCGTCGCGTACGACGACGGCCTGCGGCAGGGCGGGCACTGCCTCGCGTCCGAAGCACTGCAGCCCGTCGCGACAGCGACAACCGTGCGCTTGCGCAATGGGAAGCTTTCCGTGACCGATGGCCCGTTTGCCGAGACCAAAGAGCAGCTCGCCGGCTTCTACCTGATCGAGGCCAGGGACCTCAACGAAGCTATCCAGCTTGCCGGACGAATCCCGCCGGTGCGTGTAGGCAGCATCGAAGTCCGCCCGATCCGCGAACTCGAAGGCCGGCAGCGCGAGCCGGGCGCGCACCGAAGCGCGCGGGCGTAGTATTGCCGTTGCCCGCGTGAGCAGCCGGACCGATGTCACCGCCACACCGGCATCGCAAATCAGGTCCACGACATGAGCGGCCAGACCATCGCAAAAACCATCGAGCGCATCTACCGCGAGGAGTCGCGACGGGTGCTGGCGACGTTGATCCGATTGCTCGGCGACTTCGACCTCGCGGAGGAAGCGTTGCACGAAGCATTCGTCGCCGCGATGGCGCAATGGCCGGCGGACGGTGTGCCGGACAACCCGCGCGCCTGGCTCGTGTCGGCGGGCCGCTTCAAGGCCATCGACGTCATCCGCCGCCGGGCACGTTTTGACGACTCGCTCGTGGAGATTGCCTACGAGCTCGAAACCGCCGCCGATGACCAGACCCTCGTCGACGACCAGCACGTCGAGGACGACCATCTGCGCCTGATCTTCACCTGCTGTCATCCGGCGCTCGCGCCCGATGCGCAAGTCGCATTGACCTTGCGTGAAGTGTGCGGACTCACGACTGAGGAAATCGCGCGCGCCTTCGTGACCAGCCCTCCGACCCTGGCGCAGCGTATCGTGCGCGCCAAGACCAAGATTCGCGATGCGGCAATTCCATACGAGATCCCGACACCGGCCGAGCTGCCGGAACGCCTGGACAGCGTCCTGCGCGTCATCTACCTCGTGTTCAATGAAGGCTACTCCCCGTCGTCCGGTGACTCCGTCACGCGGCCCGACCTCTCCGGAGAAGCCATACGTCTCGGACGACTGCTGGTCACGCTGCTGCCGGAGCCTGAGGCGATCGGCTTGCTGGCGCTGATGCTGCTGCACGAATCCCGCCGGACGGCGCGAAGCACGGAAGACGGCGACATCGTGCTGCTGGATGACCAGGACCGCTCCATGTGGGATCGCGAGCTGATCGGGGAGGGTGCTGCACTGGTCGAAACAGCGCTCGCGTCCCGCCGCGTTGGACCGTATGCGTTGCAGGCGGCAATTTCGGCGGTGCATGCCGAGACGGACGACGCCTCCGCCACCGACTGGGCCCAGATCGTCGGCCTCTACGACGTCCTGATACGGGTCGCGCCTTCGCCCGTCGTCGACCTGAATCGCGCCGTGGCTATCGCGATGCGCGACGGGCCCGCCGAAGGATTGCTCCTCATCGATGCCCTGCTCGCGCGCGGCGAACTGGACGACTACCACCTGGCGCACGCGGCACGCGCAGACCTGTGCCGGCGGTTGAAGAAATACGAGGAAGCCCGTGCCGCTTATGAACGCGCGCTGGCACTGGTCCGGCTCGAGCCCGAGCGGCGCTTTCTCGAGAGTCGCCTGGCCAGGTTGCCCGCCTGACTCGCTTTTCGCAGCCCGGTGCGATTGTGTTGTACCGGCTCAGAGCGATACCCGCTCCTTGAATCCGCCCCAGAACATCCGCTGGCCGTCGAATGGCATGCTCTTTGGGTCCATGTTGGCGATTCGGGGATCCTTCATGACCTGCTCGTTGATACGATCGCGTGCCTCGCGGGATTCATACACGATGTAGGAGAACACCACGATCTCGTCATCCTTGAGCTTGACGCTCTGGGGGAATGACGTCACTTTGCCGGGCTTTACATCGTCCGCCGCGCACTCTACAAATTCGAGCGCGCCGTATTCTTTCCACACCTGGCCGGCGTCCTGCGCCATTTTCCAATAGGCGTCCAGGTTTTTCCTGGGTACCGGCAGCACAAATCCATCGACATATCTGCTCACTTTCTTCCTCCTTAGGTTGTCGGTTGATAATTCGGTCAAATGGCGGCCCAGGCGATCAGCGCAAGCCAACCCGCCGCGTAGAGGACGCCCAGGGCAATCACGCCTGCTTCGAGTTCTTCGATTGGTTCTTCTCGCATCACTTTATTCCTGTACTTCCGGCGGGCCTTGCCCGCTGCGAACCTGCTTTGGTAACTGGTCGAACCAGCCGGGCCCGATTCGACAGCAACGCCGCTCGCCGATGCGGCTGCACATGCCCGATAAGAGGAGATGCTGGCAGCTACCCAGGACGACTCCGTGAACATCATCGATGCACTCTCCGAAGCGCAGTACAGGGGCGAGACCACTATGTACGCGCGACCCGGCCACATCGCCGGCGCATCGAATGTGCCGATGACCTCACTCATGGACGAGACCGGTCGCTACCGGCCGCAAGCCGAACTGGACGCGTTGTTCGAGGCCGACCCGGATGCCCCTGCGAT
>DATICC010000125.1:0-6548 GCA_035457045.1 Woeseiaceae bacterium
CTTGCCGTTGCGGAGGCGGCGCTGTCGGAGAGTCGCAGCCTTTACAACCGCAGCGTCTCACTCGCGCCGACGCAGGCCATCTCGGCATCCAATCTCGAACAGCTGCAGGCTGCAATGCACGTCAACGAAGCACAAGTGGAAGCCGCCAAGGCGCGGCTGGCGAACACCATAATCCGTGCGCCGTTCGATGGCCGCATAGGCTTGCGGCGCGTCAGCCCCGGCAGTTTCGTCGATCCATCGACGGTCATTACCACGCTTGACGACACCGGAACCGTCAAGCTGGATTTCTCCATACCCGAGACATTTCTCGCGGTGGTTTCGGAGGGTATGAATATCATCGCACGCAGCCTCGTGTATCCCGATGAACTGTTTGCTGGCCGCGTTGCGAGTATCGATACGAGACTCGACCCGGTCTCGCGCTCGGTACAGGTACGCGCGATCCTGCCGAATCCCGACGGCTACCTGAAGCCTGGAATGTTCCTCACCGTGAACCTGCAAAGGGACCGCGGGCCAGTGCTGGTGGCGCCGGAAGCCGCCATCGTGCCGCAACGCGGCGTGCAATTCGTCTACAAGGTCGTCGATGGCAGGGCTGTGCAGCAGGAAGTCACGCTCGGCCGTCGCGCACCGGGCCTGGTCGAGATCGTAAGCGGTGCATCGGAAGGCGAACTTCTCATCACCGAAGGGACACACAAATTGCGCGACGGGATCGATGTTGAAGTCATCGAGACACCGCTACCCGATGAACGATCGCAGCTCGCCGACGGCAAGCTGCAGGTGTACTGACAATGTTGATATCGGATATTTCAGTCCAACGGCCAGTATTTGCCGCCGTAATTTCGCTGATCCTGGTGATCGTCGGGCTGATGTCGCTGCGCTCGCTGACGATAAGGGAGTACCCGGACATCGAAAGGCCGGTGGTATCCGTAAATACCAACTACCGCGGCGCGGCGTCCGATGTCGTCGAGCGTCGCGTCACCCAGATCATCGAGGACCAGGTTGCCGGCATCTCGGGTATCGAGAAGATCAGTTCGGTCAGCTACGACGAGCGTTCCTCCATCAGCCTCGAGTTCTCGCTGGACCGCGACGTCGACGCGGCTGCCAACGACGTGCGCGACCGTGTCGCGCGGGTACTCTCCAACCTTCCGGAAGAAGCCGATCCGCCGGAGATTGCCAAGCAGAATGACGCGTCGGAGAGCTCGATGTGGATCGATTTCTCCAGCGATTCCCGCTCGGTCATGGAACTCACCGATTACGCGGAGCGCCACCTGGTGGATGCGCTCTCCATAGTCAATGGCGTGGCCTTCGTGCGCCTGAGCGGCGAGCGGCGAAAAGCCATGAGGATCTGGATCGATCCGCAACGCATGGCCGCCCGAGGTCTCACCGTCACCGACATAGAGGATGCCTTGCGCCGCGAGAACGTGCAGATTCCCTCCGGCCGCATCGAATCCAGCGATCGCGAGTTTACCTTGCGTACCAATACCGGCTTCGTCTCGGAGGACGATTTCCGCAACCTGGTACTGGCCCGGGGCAGCGACAACTACCTGATTCGCCTGGGAGAAGTGGCCGACGTGCAGCTCGCTGCGGAAAGCGAGCGCGGTTACTCGCGTACCAACGGAGCCCCGGGAATGAGCCTCGGCATCATCCCCCAGGCCAAGGCCAATATCCTGCAGGTCAATAGCGACGTCCGGCGGCGGATCGAGGAGCTGCGGTCGACGATCCCGGAAGACATCAATTTCAGCGTCAATATCGACACGTCCGTATTCATCAGTGAATCCCTCAAGGAAGTTGCCAAAGCGCTCGGCATAGCACTGCTGCTCGTGCTGGTCGTGATCTACAGCTTCATCGGAACGATTCGAGCGACCTTCATTCCAGCAATCACCATCCCGATCTCGATCATCGCGTCATTCACCGTAATGGCAGCAATGGGTTACTCAATCAACGTTATAACGCTCCTGGGGCTGGTTCTTGCCATCGGCCTGGTTGTCGACGACGCGATCGTCGTACTCGAGAACATCGTGCGCCGCATCGAGATGCAGGAACCGGTACTGCTGGCCGCAACCAACGGCACGCGCGAAATCGGCTTCGCGGTCATCGCGACCACCCTGGTGCTCGTCGCCGTGTTCCTGCCGGTGTCGTTCATGCCCGGCAATATCGGCAGGATCTTTACCGAGTTCGGTATTTCCCTGGCGGCCGCCGTGCTTTTCTCCAGCCTCGTCGCGCTCACCCTGGTACCGATGTTGAGTTCGAAGTTCTTTGCGACCGGGTTGCATCGCGGCCGGTTGACCCATGTCATCGACGGATTTTTCCGGCGCCTCTCGTCCCGCTATTCCGCCATGCTTCGCCGCGTCATCCGGCATCCCTGGCTCGTAATTACCGGCGCGTTGTTCGTTTTCGGCTGCAGCATGCTGGTATTCGCCGGGCTCCAGGTGGAATACATGCCACGCGAAGATCGTGGCATGGCGATCACCATGGTTACCGGGCCGGACGGCTCCAGCCTGGAGTACACCTCGGAATATGTCCGCGAAATCGAAAAGATAATGATGAAGGATGTGGAGACAGGCGAGGTGCTGCGAGTCGGCACGCGGTCCGGTGCGCGCGGCGCGGGCGGCGATGTCAACACCGCGCGGGTGTTTGCGCCGATGGCACTGTGGCACGACCGGGAGCGCACAGCCCAGGAGATCGTGACGAACTGGAATCGCCAATTTGTGAATTTGCCCGGTGTATCGGCATATGCATTTGTGCCGGGTGGCGGAGGTGTAGGCATGGGCAGCCGCCCGTTGCAGGTCGTGCTCGGTGGCACGGACTACGATGAGCTGGCCAGCTGGCGGGACCTCGTGATCGAGGAACTCGAGAAGGTTCCCGGGCTTTCCAATCTGGACTCGGATTACAAGGAGCGCAAACCGAAGATCGACGTCAGCATCGACCGCGACCGCGCCGCCGACCTCGGCGTGTCTCTGTCGAATGTGGGGCGCACGCTTGAGACCATTCTGGGTTCTCGTGTGGTGACGACGTTCATCGACCGTGGCGAGGAGTACCGAGTGATCCTCCAGGGTCGGGATGAGCGCCGCCAGACCCCGAGCGACCTCGACCAGATTTACGTACGCTCCGATCGCATGCAGCAGCTGATCCCGCTGTCCAACCTGGTCAAACTGCAGGAAGTCGCCGGGCCGGTCGATCTGCGGCGCTTCGACAGGCTTAGAGCGATCACAATCAGTGCGAGTCTGGAGGAAGGTTATTCGCTCGGCACCGCGCTCGATACCGTCGAGGAAATCATTCGCAACAACCTTCCCGAATCGGCGCAGATCAATTATGACGGCGAGTCTCGCGAGCTCAAGCGATCGGGGAGCTCACTGTATTTTACGTTTCTGCTGGCGCTGATAATCGTCTACCTGGTGCTTGCAGCCCAGTTCGAAAGCTTCAAGCATCCGCTGATCATCATGACCACCGTGCCCCTGGCCGTCGCCGGCGCTGTCATCGGTTTGCAGATTTTCGGTTCATCGATCAATATTTTCAGTCAGATTGGCGCCATCATGCTGATCGGCCTTGCCGCGAAGAACGGCATACTCATAGTCGAGTTCGCCAACCAGCTCCGCGACCGCGGCCGGGAGTTCCGGGACGCTGTCGTCGAGTCGGCTACCACGCGATTGCGGCCGGTACTGATGACCAGCCTGTGCACGGCCTTTGGCTCCGTGCCGCTGGTACTGGCAACGGGTGCCGGCGCCGAATCGCGGCAATCGATCGGTGCCGCGGTGTTCTTCGGTGTCACTTTTTCCATGTTTTTGACGCTGATCGTCGTACCGGCCGTGTACGCCCTGGTCGCAAGGAAATCGCACTCGCCGCAATACATTGCCCAGATGATCGAGAAGCTGAAGCTCAGCGAAGCCTCCCTGCTCCAACCCGTCGTCCCACCCACAGGCTCTCCGGAACAGCCGCGCTAGAGCTGCTCGCCGCCGGACCCCGGGCCGGCTTATGTTCAAGCCGCCGGGATGCGCACGGTCATGTTCACGCATTCGACTGACGCACGGTCGCCCGTTACAGCGGCAATCAACTTATGTCGTATTCCAGATGTCTGTTTTTCAATGCTTTTGTCGATCGTATCGCGCGAGCATCAGTTGTGTGAACCAGTCGTTGACAGGCCCAATTTGACTGTGAAACCCTTTGCGAACATTTGAAAAAGGCAAACCTTCCGTGAGGAAGGGACGCAAAGCCACCGGTCTGATTTCACGCAGACAGCGGAGTTACCAAAATGACCTTCCTGCTCAACATCACCCCATCGCCCGTTCTGTCTGCCCTGTTGTGGATAGTCCTGGTTGTCACCGCACTGTTCTTCGCACGGCCCGCCGCACATAAATTCATTCTCGCGACCGGTGGCGCGCTGCACAGAATGTTCCATGTTGCCTCGCGGTCCGTTACAAAAGCGGAACGAGGGCTCAATGAGCGCAACCGCGAAGTGCTGCTCGCTGCGGGGCGGGAGGCGAAGGAACGCATCATCGAACGTGAGTTCGACCGTATCAATGCGACGGTTCGCAAGGACCTCGGCAATTTCTCGGCCCTGCATCGAAACCTGAGCGAGTCGATCAACAGGATCGAGGACGATCACAGCGCAGCCGTCGATGTGCCGCCGGACCCGCCAGGCTGGGTGAAAGCCGTGCAGGCGGTTGCCGCAATGGACTCCAAAGACAATCGCATGGGAGTCGGCGACGTCCTCGGTGACATACACAAGTCCCTGGTCAAGGCGCACAAGGAAGCGATGGTCGCGTACCATGAAGCTAGCGCGAAACGTCACTCGCTGTTGCGCAAGATGCGTCCGGAGTGGCGGGAGATTCAGCAGACGCTCGGCAAAGTAGGCAAAAATGTGGACAGCCTGCTGCTGCGGTCGTCCACCATAGATCGCCATATGCAGGAGTACGAGGACATGGTCAAAGGCGAGGACCGCGCCGTCTCGATACTCTCGTCGTCCTCCCTCGTGTACTTCTTCATCTCGGCACTGGTCCTTGTGGTCGCCGTGGGCGGCGCCACGATCAACTTTTCCCTGATCGCTCGCCCGATGGCCGAGATGGTCGGCGGAACGAGCCTGATCGGGGGGTTCAGGACCGCCGACATTGCGGCACTCGTCATCATCCTCGTGGAAATTTCCATGGGCCTGTTTCTGATGGAGTCATTGCGCATAACCCGCCTGTTTCCGGTTATCGGTGCACTTCCTGACAAAACCCGCGTACGCATGATCTGGATCACTTTCTCCATCCTGTTCCTGCTCGCGAGTGTCGAGGCCGGACTGGCATTCATGCGCGAGGTGTTGTTGCACGACGAACTGGCAACGACGGCGTTGCTGCGAAACGATGGCGCAGCGCCGATTGCAAACGAGTACATGTGGATCACGACCGCGGCGCAGATGGGCATGGGCTTCATACTGCCGTTCGCACTCACGTTCGTTGCGATTCCGCTCGAGACTTTCGTGCACTCATTGCGCACGATCGTCGGCCTGGCAGCCATTGGGCTGCTGCGCGTCACCGCGCTCGTGTTCCGCCTGCTGGGCAGCGGATCCCGATACGCTGCCCGACTCCTGGCACACCTGTACGACCTGCCGTTATTCATCCCCCTGTGGTGGGCCGCGCGGGACGGCGCCGGCCAGGCGGCAGGCCGGCAAATGCGAAAGGTGACGTCATGAAAACTGCCTGGATAATGCTTATCGGCATATTGCTTTCCGGTTGCTCGGCGGCGCCGGCGAACAACACGGGTGTGTACATGCTCGTCGATACCTCCGGCACTTACCGGGAGGAGTTAACCAAGGCCGAGCAGATCATCCGGTACTCGCTGTCCCGGCTGGACGCAACCGACTCCTTTGCCGTCGCCCGTATCGATACCGGCAGCTTCAGTGAAAAGGACATCGTCGCGAAAATCACGTTCGACGATCGACCGAGTACGGTCAACCGCCAGAAGCGTGACTTTGCCGAGAAGATCAGCGAATTCGTAAACTCCGCGCGGTCGTCACCGTACACGGACATTACCGGCGGTCTGCTGCAGGCGGTCGAGTACCTGAACGAAAAGGAACCCGCCGAAAAGACTGTGCTGATCTTTTCCGACCTCAAGGAAGACCTCGAGGACGGCTATGTCCGCGATATCGACTTCGATCTCTCAGGATTCAACGTGATCGCACTGAATGTCACCAAGCTGCGTTCGGACAACGTAGATCCCCGAGAGTACCTTGAGCGTCTGAACCAGTGGCAGGCCAAGGTCGAGGGTTCGGGCGGGCATTGGCAGGTGATAAACGACCTCGATGGGCTGGAAGGATTGCTCTAGCCGAAAAAGGTGCCGGATTTATTTAGCGACAGAGCATGGCGCAGCTGACCCGGCGAGGTCCTCGACGGGATGGCTCCCTGCGGTCCGCTTGATTCCCGTCGAGGACCTCCCCGCGCCAGCCGCGCCCAAACGTAGCGAGCGGTTCCGAATCAGTGGCACCTCTCGTCGGCCTACTGCGAGGACCGTCCGTGCTCCGGCGATAATGTTGCTCGCGCTGTTTCAGCACGGCGGGCGGGGGGGGGGGGGGG
>DATICC010000126.1:0-3661 GCA_035457045.1 Woeseiaceae bacterium
TTCCGCCCCGACTCGGCCGGCCCGACGAATACGCCGATCTCGTGGCATGTATCTACGGCAATGCGATGATCAACGGCGAGACGATCCGGCTGGATGGCGCCATACGCATGCAGCCGAGCTGAGTTCCGCGCTACATGCCGCTGTAGTTCGGCCCGCCGCCACCTTCGGGAACGGTCCAGACGATGTTCTGCGTCGGATCCTTGATATCGCAGGTCTTGCAGTGCACGCAGTTGGCTGCGTTGATCTGGAACCGCGGCTCGCCATCGGCCCGTACCACTTCGTAGACGCCCGCCGGGCAATAACGTTGCGCCGGTTCATCGTATCGCGGCAGGTTGTAGGCGATCGGCAGGCTTGCATCTTTCAGCCTGAGGTGCGACGGCTGATCTTCCTCATGGTTTGTGCTCGACAGGAATACCGATGAAAGGCGATCGAAACTGATGACGCCATCCGGTTTCGGATAGTCGATGGCCGGCGCATCGGCGGCGGAAAGCAGCGATTCATGATCCTGCTCGCGGTTTCGCAAGGTAAACGGCAGCCTGCCGCGAAAGATATTCTGGTCGAGAAAGGAGAATCCCGCGCCGAAGAAAGTTCCCAGCTTGTGCAACGCCGGGCCGAAGTTCCTTGCCCGGTGTAATTCCGTGTATACCCAGGAATCGCGGACAGCTTTTTCGTAGCTCACGAGATTGAGATAACCGAGGCCGTTGTCGGACAGTGCAGAAAAAACGGCATCCGCTGCAAGCATGCCCGTCTTGATCGCCGTGTGGGCACCCTTGATCTTCACGCCGTTGAGAAATCCGGCATCGCAACCGGTCAGCATGCCGCCGGGAAACGTCAACCGCGGCAGCGATTGCAGGCCGCCCTTGTTGACGGCGCGAGCGCCGTATGCAATCCGTTTACCACCCTCGAGGTATGCACGGATTTTCGGGTGCTGCTTCCAGCGCTGGAACTCCTCGAAAGGCGACAGGTGAGGGTTGCGGTAGTTCAGGGCAATGATGAAGCCCAGGTACACCTGCCGGTTGGCTGCATGGTAGAGAAAGCCGCCGCCTTCGGTGCGATTGTCCAGTGGCCAGCCCAGCGTATGCACGACTCTGCCCTCATCGTGCCTCGACGGCTCGATCTCCCAGATTTCCTTGAGACCGATTCCGTAGTGCTGCGGATCGCAGTTCGAGCGCAGGGCGAAGCGTTCCATGAGCTCGCCGCCGAGATTTCCACGGCAACCCTCTGCGAAAATCGTGTACTTGCCGAGCACCTCGTAGCCTGCCTGGAATCCCGGTTTTCGGCTGCCGTCCCTGGCCACGCCCATGTCACTGGTCGCGACCCCGCGCACCCGGCCTTCGCTGTCGTAGAGCACTTCCGATGCCGCAAAGCCCGGCAAGACATTGGCGCCGAGAGCTTCCGCCTGCTGTCCCATCCATTGGCACAGTTTCCCCAGCGCGACGATGTAGTTGCCCTGGTTGTGCATGGGGCCCGGAAGCAACATCGCCGGCACACCGATCGATTTCCTTGCGCTAACGAGGTAGTGGACAGTGTCGCCGGTGACAGCTGTGTGCACCGGCGCGCCGCGCTCGCGCCAGTCGGGGAAGAGTTCATCGAGCGCGCGAGGTTCGAACACATTGCCCGAAAGGATATGGGCACCGATTTCCGACCCTTTTTCCAGTACGGCAACGGACAGCTCCACCGAGTTTTCCCGTGCAATCTGCATGAGCCGGCATGCCGCCGCCAGGCCCGCGGGTCCGCCCCCGACGATGACGA
Source organism: Woeseiaceae bacterium (assembly GCA_035457045.1). Classification (GTDB taxonomy): domain Bacteria; phylum Pseudomonadota; class Gammaproteobacteria; order Steroidobacterales; family Woeseiaceae; genus JAKEGN01. The sequence goes on from DATICC010000126.1 coordinate 1,753, forward strand.
CGTCGAAGTCCATCGATTCCCGTTCTGCCGATTCATTCATAAGGCGATCTTCCCGCTGGCTTCAATCCAAATTCTAGCAGACGGCGGCCGGATCAACGGGCTTTGCAGCGACGAATGCCGAGACTGGCGGCTGCAGTGGCCGCACGGTAGTCTTCCGCGCGACTGTGCATGATTGATCCGGAGGGCGTTTGAGTATCAGCAGTGCGTACGCAGAGTTGTGCCGTCGTGACGGACTGGTTCACGATGCTGCACAGCTGAAGGTCATCGACGTTTTGCAGCAGCTGCAGGACCGCCTGGTACGGGATCAATCCTTCGCGCGTCGCCTGCGTCGCCGTCTTCCGGCAATTGGCGCGCGCAGCGGCACGGAGACTGGAGTTTACCTGTGGGGCGGCGTCGGCCGCGGCAAGACCCTGCTCATGGACCTGTTTCACAACTCACTCGACATATCGCGCAAGCGGCGGATTCACTTCCACCGGATGATGAGTGACATCCATGCAGAGCTCAGGGCCCTGTCTGCCGTCGAAGACCCGCTGGAGGTCGTTGCCTCCGGCATCGCCCGTGATACGTCTGTTTTGTGTTTCGACGAATTCTTCGTCAGCGATATCGGCGATGCGATGATCCTTGGCCGCCTGCTCGAAGGGCTGTTTCGGCGCGGCGTGACGCTCGTGGCCACATCGAACAGCGCGCCGCGTGACCTGTACCCGAACGGCCTGCAACGCGAGCGTTTCCTGCCGGCAATCGCGCTGATAGAGAAACATACCCGGGTGATTCATATCGACGACGGCGCCGATTACCGCTTACGGCTGCTGCAGCGTGCGGGCACCTATCTCACCTGTGGCAAAGCGGAAGCCGACGCGCGGCTGGAACAGTTCTTCCACGACAGCGCGACAGGCGCCGTGCCGGATGATTCCGTCCTCGACATACTGGGGCGGCCCATCCAGACCCGTCGCCACGCCACCGATGTCGCCTGGTTCGATTTCCAGGCCCTGTGCGAGGGCCCGCGCAGCACCGAGGACTACATCGAAATCGCGAGGCGGTTCCAGACCGTCATCCTGTCCGGCGTGCCGGTGCTGACAGCGGCGAAAGACGATGCGGCAAGGCGCTTCGTCGCTCTCGTCGACGAATTCTATGACCGGCGCGTCAAACTCATCGTATGTGCGGCGGCCCCCATCGAACGGCTCTACCAGGGCGAGCGCCTCGCATTCGAGTTCCGGCGCACCAGCAGCCGGCTGAACGAGATGCAATCGACCTCCTACCTGCACCTCGAGCACCGCGCATGAAACGGGCGCATTGACTGCAGCCCGTCCGGGCGCTTTTTGGAGTTTCAATTGGATGACACTCAAGTATTATCGTTGATCGCGTCGTTGCTCGTGTCGGTGGTCTCGCCGGAGCCTGGACTACAATCCTGGCGAAATGGAATTTTTGATGAGTAAAGAGTTGATTTTAGAAGATTTTTTACCGTACCGGCTGGCGATACTGTCGCACACGGTCAGCTCTTCGATCGCGCGCGCGTACGACCAGCGTTTTGGGCTGACCATTCCCGAGTGGCGGGTAATTGCGATACTCGGGCGCTTCCCGGGCCTGTCGGCCGTGGAAGTCGCGGATCGCACCATGATGGACAAGGTCGCCGTCAGCCGGGCGGTAACGAAGCTCATCAAGAGCGGCAGGATCGATCGGGAATTCGCCGATGCCGATCGGCGCCGGTCCATACTGAACCTGTCGGAGGCCGGCAGGAAGGTACATGACGAAATTGCACCGCTCGCCTTAGGCATCGAGGCCGACCTGTTGCACGGGCTTACGGCCGAGCAGATAGAGACCCTCAATACCGTGATCGAACGCTTGTTGATACGCGCGCGGCTGATCAGCGCGCCTTAAGCGCGGCTGGCGCCTTGTTTCAGCACTGCAGTCG
>DATICC010000127.1:0-5517 GCA_035457045.1 Woeseiaceae bacterium
CGGGTAACGAGTGGCAACGTCCCCGTAATTGTCAATGTAACGCAGCGACGCGAGTGCGTTGGCATGATCTTCGGCGGAGACGAAGACCGCCCGGCCCTCACCGTGGGACGTGGCGATCGGCAAGCGTGATCCGCTCATGCCGGCAAGAAACAGCGACGGGCTGTCCAGGATCTCGACCAGGCTCAACCTCGCTTCGAATTGTTCCGAGCGGTTGCGCAGGAACCGCGGCCAGTGTTGTGCTCCCGGAATGAGCTCGCGAAGCTGCGACATCATCTGGCAACCGTTACACACACCCAGCGAGAACGTATCGCTGCGCGAGAAGAATTCCTCGAACTGGTCGCGAAGCAACCGCTGATACAGTATCGATTTCGCCCAGCCGCCGCCCGCTCCGAGCACGTCACCGAAAGAAAATCCTCCGCAGGCCACCAGCCCCTGGTAGTGGCGCAGGTGGTCACGCGCATCGAACAGGTCGCTCATGTGAACATCGACCGGTTGAAAGCCTGCCCTGATGAATGCTGCAGCCATCTCGTACTGGCTGTTGACACCCTGCTCGCGAAGGATGGCCACTCGCGGCGCCGGCTTGCGCAGGTAAGGCCTGGCGATGTCGTGACGCGGATCGAAGGTCAACCGCACGCAAAGACCCGGATCGGCATCGTCTAGCAGGCGGTCGTACTCTTCTTCGGCGGTCTGCGGGTTGTCGCGCAGGGCCTGCATGCGGAAGCTCAATTCTGACCAGCAGCGTTGCATCTCGATGCGGCCAAGCCGCAATACCAGTTCGTCGTCGTTGTATACGGACAGTTCATCGGCGGCCGTGACCGGGCCGAGTTCGACCCAGCCGGTGTCGAAACCCTGCAGGACCTCCTGCACGCGGGCAAGGTGGTTCCTGGCTACCTGGATGACCGCACCGGGCTCTTCGCTGAACAACTGCGCGAGCAGGTCGCGTTCGGACCCCGCCAGCATCAGCGACGCACCGCAACGGCCGGCAAACATCATTTCCGCCACCGTCACGAACAGTCCGCCATCCGATCGATCGTGGTAGGCCAGGATCAACCCTTCACGGCTCAACGCCTGGATGGCGGCGAAAAATTTCGCGAGCCGTTCCGGATGATCGAGATCCGCGGCTCTTCCGCCCGGCCTGTTGAAAACCTGTGCGAGGCAGGAGGCGCCGAGGCGATTCGCGCCTTGCGACAGGTCGACGAGCAACAGGCAGCTCGGTGCATCCGTATTCTGCAATTGCGGCGTCAGGTGGCGCCGCAGGTCGCTCACCGGCGCAAACGCGGTAACGATCAGCGACACCGGCGCAACGACTTCGCGTTGACCGCCGAACTCGCTCCAGCGCGTGCGCATCGACAGTGAGTCCTTGCCGACCGGAATGGCGATGCCCAGCGCCCGGCAGAGTTCGCTGCCGACCGCCTTCACCGTATCGAACAACCGCGCATCCTCGCCCGGGTGGCCGGCGGCCGCCATCCAGTTGGCGGACAGCCGGATCCCGGCAATATCGTCGATGGCGGCGGCGGCGATATTGGTCACCGCTTCCGCGATCGCCAGGCGGCCGGACGCCGGCGCATCGAGGACGGCCACCGGTGTGCGTTCGCCGATCGCCATCGCTTCGCCGCTCCTGCTCTCGTAACCGCTCGCGGTAATGGCGACATCGCTTACCGGGACCTGCCACGGACCGACCAGCTGATCGCGCACCGACAGTCCGCCCACCGTGCGATCGCCGATGTGGATCAGGAACGACTTGTCGGCAACCGCCGGCAATCGCAGCACGCGCAGCGCCGCGTCGCGCAGCTCGATGTCCGCGAGGTCGAGGTCTACCGCGGGCTGTGCCAGTCGCCGTACGTCCCGGGTCATCTTCGGCGGCTTGCCGAGCAACATCTCCATCGGCATGTCGATGACGAGGTTGCCGAACTCGCGATCGCTGACAGTGAGCCTGCGATCGGCAGTCAATGTTCCGATGACGGCATGCGGGCAGCGTTCGCGCGCACAGATGTCGGCGAATTCCACGCAACGTTTCGCGGCGATCACCAGCACATAGCGCTCCTGCGCCTCGTTGCACCAGATGGCCATCGGGCTCATGCCGGGTTCGTCGTTCGGTATGTCGCGCAATTCCACCCGCGCACCCAGCCGGCTGTGATCGACAGCTTCCGGTACCGCGTTCGACAGCCCACCCGCACCGACGTCGTGTATCAGCAGGATCGGGTTGTCATCACCCATTGCCCAGCACCTGTCGATGACCTCCTGGGCGCGCCGCTGCATTTCAGGATTGCCCCGTTGCACGGAGGCGAAGTCCAGTTCCGCGCTGCTCGCGCCGCTCGCGAGGCTGGACGCCGCCCCGCCGCCCAGCCCGATCTGCATGGCGGGACCGCCGAGCACAACGATTTTCGCGCCTGGCGCCACATCGATCTTCCGCGCGTGCGCGGGACGGACGTTGCCGACGCCGCCGGCAATCATGATCGGCTTGTGATAGCCACGGATCTCGCCGCCGGGCAGTCCCGGCACGGCCGATTCGAAGGTACGGAAATAGCCGAGCAGATTCGGCCGCCCGAACTCGTTGTTGAAGGCGGCGGCACCGATCGGTCCCTCCAGCATGATCTCGAGGGGCGTCGCGATGTGCGCCGGCCGGCCGAAAGGCTGCTCCCACGGCTGCTCGTAGCCGGGAATGCGCAGGTGCGAAACACTGAACCCGGTCAGCCCTGCCTTGGGTTTCGCGCCGAGCCCGGTCGCACCCTCGTCGCGAATCTCGCCGCCGGAGCCGGTTGCCGCGCCCGGAAACGGCGAGATGGCGGTCGGGTGATTGTGCGTCTCCACTTTCATGAGGATGTGGATCTCCTCGTCGGTGTAGCCGTAGCACCGGTCGCCTGCCCCCGGCATGAGCCGCGGGCCCGTCCAGCCCCGGATCACGGCCGCGTTGTCCGAGTAGGCCGAAATGATGCCGTCCGGCGACGCATCGCTCGTGCTGCGGATCATGTCGAACAGGCGTTCGGATTGTGCCTCGCCGTCGATGATCCAGTCGGCGCGAAATATCTTGTGCCGGCAGTGTTCCGAGTTTGCCTGGGCAAACATCATGAGCTCGGCATCCGTCGGGTCTCGTCCGAGCGCCCTGTAGTTCTGCAGCAGGTAGTCCAGTTCGTCGGCCGACAGTGCAAGTCCCAGCCGCTCGTTCGCATCCTGCAGGGCCCGCAGGCCCTCGCCGTGCAATTCGAGCCGTTCGACCGGCGGCGGACCGTGATGCAGGAAGAGTACCGCGGCGCTGTCGCGGCCGAGCAAGGGCATTTCCGTCATGGGATCGACAATGGCCGCGGCGACGGCCCGCAAGTCCGCCTCGCCCAGGCTGACCTGCGCCGTGACCGCGTACTGGATACCGCGTTCCAGCCGCCGGACCTCGGTCAAGCCGCAGGCGTGGGCTATGTCGGTGGCCTTGCTGGACCACGGCGAGACGGTGCCGGCCCGCGGCACGACGCAAAACGTTGCGGAGGTTTCCTGGAATGATTGTGCGAACTCGCCGGACAACAGCAGGTTGTCGAGGCGTTCGCGATCGGCGTCGGAAATCGCGCAGTCCAGGTCGGCAAAATACAGGTAGCGCGACGCCACTCCGGTAATGCGCGGATCCGCCTGCTGCAGCAGGCGCAGGAGTTTGCCGATGCGAAACTCCGACCAGGCGGACTGGCCCGCGATTTCCAGGCAGGGGCCGGCGAGGCGAAACTTTGCGGGTTGCCGATCAGTCGCAGGTTTTGACAAGCTGCGGAAGCCTTATGCTCGAGTGGGATGGCGCGCGGGATTCCGCGGATGATACTGGAGCAGTCGGCAGGCGACCAGCTTTCCGGCGCCGTCAGCTCTTGCCGGAGGTACCGCCGGGCGTATAAACGGGCACCGGAAACTGCGCCACGTTGCCACCCTCGAGTTTCGAGATCTTGCTCTTTCCCTGCTTGTCGACCTCGTCGATGCGAATGATCGAATGCATGGGAAGATAGGTACGCTTGACGTGTTCGAACTCGGATTTGATCTTTTCCTCGGACGGGTCCACGACCACCGAGCTACGCTCGCCGAACACCAGTTTTTCCACCTCGACAAAGCCGAACAGCGCCCCATGGGCGACGCTACGGGCATAGATCTCGTACACCTGTCCCTGGCTCATGAAGACGATCTTGTAGAGTGTCCTGTTGCTCATCGCAGTCATTTTTTCCGGACGACCGACGGAATAGCGGATAGCAATCTAGTGTACCGAAATTGCCTCCCCGAAACCGTCCGGCAAGGCCCGGGCCCCATTGCCCGCATCTGGTCAGTATTGCCCTGTCGAACCCCTGTCGCCACTGCCGGCGTGTCGATTTATGTGAACTGTTTGGCAGCCTAAGCCCTTGCTTCTCGGCAGTATTTGCGGATAAGCGGTGCACCTTGCGATCGTTGCGATCGGGCGTCACCTTAGGTTCCGGAACACGCGATGCCGTTACAACTTGAAATAACCAGCGAGCACAAGGACCTCCTTGGCGACGATTACGTGCGCCAGTTTCGCGAGACCGGCGGCACTATCGGCCGGGCGCTCGAGAACGACTGGATCCTTCCCGACCCCGACAAGTTCATCTCCGGCCGCCACGCCACCGTCGACTACCAGAGCGGTGCCTACTACCTCGCCGATGTCAGCACCAACGGTGTGTACGTCAACGACGAGGATGAACCCTTGGGCAAAGGCCGGCCGCGGCGGCTGTTCGATGGCGACAGGCTGCGCATGGGCGACTTCGAGTTCCGCGTGCACGTCGATGAAGGCGAGGGTCTGGAGTTTCCGCCGCCAGCTCCGGAAAACGTCGTGCCGGACAAGATCGGACAACTGGTTCCGGAACAGTTACTGCGCACCGGTGTGCAACTGCTGGATGAGGAAGCAATCACCGGCGATGAAGAATTCCAGGAAGCACTGTTCGGCGCCACCCCGCAGGCAAAGAACGGCAAACGATCACGCAAGCACGATCCGCTCGTCAGCCAACAGGTCAATCCCCTGCAGCCGCCTGTGGCGGGTGAGTTCTCCGCGGACGACCTGCTGGACACGTTCCTCGAGGCCGTCGGCATCGACCGGACGGAACTGCATCCGGCAACCGACCCGGTGGAGATCATGCAGAATGCGGGCAAGGTTCTGAACGAGTTCGTCAGCGGCATAACCGATCTCCTCGTGAGTCGCGCCGCCATGAAGAGCATGTTCCGGCTGGACCAGACGACGGTGCTGCCGCGGCACAATAATCCGCTCAAGCTCTCGGCCAACAAGAAAGACTCGATGAAACAGATGCTGGTCGGCCGTGAAGGCGAGTACCTGGGACCTCAGGACAGCGTGAAGGAAGTGTGCAGGGACCTCAAGTTCCACCAGGATGCGATGCTCGAGGGCATGACCGAGGCGTTCCACGAATTTTCCGATCGTTTCGATCCGGACGAGCTGGAGCAGAATTTCAATCGCACCCTGAAGAGCAATGCGTTGCTCCGGTTCCTCAACCAGATCAAGTACTGGCAGTTGTACCGGGATCTGTACCCGAT
>DATICC010000128.1:0-5331 GCA_035457045.1 Woeseiaceae bacterium
GGGCCGCGCGAGCTGCGCTCAACCGCGCCGCGCAAGCCGCGCGCGAAGCGCGCATTCCGTCTTTGGCAGCCGAAGTCCAAAGCGCGTTGCTCGTACTCGATACGCCCGCCGCGCGGTTGATCACAAACGGCAGCGAGCGACTCCTGCTGCTCGACGAAGTGGAGTCGATGCTTGCGTCGGATGCCTTCATCGTCGATGCCTGCCGCTTGCTCGTGCGTGACAATCTCGAAGTCCTGTCGCTCGCAAAGCGCCCGGTGTTGTTCAAACTGCTGCGGACGCTGGCTGAGGCATGGCCCGGCGATGTGACACGCGATGCGCTCGTCGCGCGAGCTTTTCGTGCGAAGCATGCCGACGAATCGCATCGCGGCCGCCTGCGGGTCGAGATCGGCCGGCTTCGTAAACTGATGCAAACAATGGCCGAAGTGCGCGCGACGAAGCATGGATTCGCACTGCTGCCGCGTCGCGCAAGCGACGTCGTTGTGCTTGCGCAACCAATGGACGAGAAACACGGCGCCGTTCTGGCGCTGCTGGCCGATGGCGAGTCGTGGCCGAGTTCGGCGCTCTCGCTCGCCCTTGGAGTGAGTCAGCGCAGCGTGCAGCGCGCGCTGGATGCCCTTGCGGCAGCCGGCAAAGTGCAATCGTTCGGTCGCGGCCGGGCGCGGCGCTGGACCACACCTCCGCTGCCGGGATTCACGACGATATTGTTACTCCCTGCTGTCTTGCCGGTTGAGTAGGATCGCCACATCATTTGGCAAGGAGTGAAACATGAACAGGTCAAAAGCAGAGATCGTTTCCGAGTACGGGCCCTTCGCAGGTGTCGAGAGCGTGCACGGGGTGACACATGACGGCAAGCGCGTCTGGTTTGCATCCGGCAACAAACTGAATGCCTTCGATCCGGCTACCCGCGCGATACAGCGCTCGATCGATGTTGCCGCGCATGCAGGGACGGCCTTCGACGGCCGGTACCTGTATCAGATCGCCGAGGATCGCATCCAGAAGATCGATCCGGACAGCGGTCGCGTGTTGTCCTCGATTCCGGCGCCCGGCAACGGCAACTCCGGGATGGCGTGGGCCGAAGGAACGCTCTGGGTCGGGCAGTATCGCGACCGGAAGATTCATCAGGTCGATCCCGCAACAGGGAAGGTCCTTCGAACGATCGAATCCAACCGTTTTGTTACCGGGGTTACCTGGGTCGACGACGAACTTTGGCACGGCACATGGGAAGGAGACGATGCCGACCTGCGGCGCATCGATCCTCAAACCGGGGAAGTTCACGACCTGCTCGAGATGCCCTCCGGCATGGCGCTGTCGGGGCTCGAATTCGATGGTGTCAGTCAGTTCTACTGCGGCGGCGGCAAGAGCGGGAAGTTGAGAGCGGTGCGCCGACCGGCGTAATCGCTCGCGTTGCTGCCGGGATTGGCGCGAGTCGCCGGACCTGTAGGAGCGCGCATAGCGCGCGACGCGATGACCAAAATCGTGCCGGGTTAAAGGTCCGCATCGCCCGCGGTGCGGGCTCCTACAGCGCGCCTTGCAGTGCGCGTATGATGCCGCCCTATAACAACGAGAGTCGGGGGCTTTATGCGTAGCGCATTACCATGCTGGATTGCCGCCCTGTATCTGTGGCCGGCAGCACTTGCCGCACAGGAAATCACGCTGGAAGCGCCGGACGCGGTCACGGTCGGTACGAGCGTCGAGATCCGCTGGCAGGGCGGCAGCAATCCCCAGGATTTCATCACCATCGTGCCGGCCGATGCGCCGGCGGGAAAATACGAAGGCTACCAGTACGCCGCGAAAAGCCCGGTCAGCCTGGTCGCTCCGGCGGTACCCGGCAATTACGAGATCCGTTACCTCGCGGCCGCATCGCCCTATGCAACGCTTGCGAAGCGGCCGCTCACCATCAATGACACCGTGGCGACACTCGAAGCAGCCGCCACCGTGCCCGCGGGCGATGAACTCTCCATAAGCTGGAGCGGGCCCGACAATCCGATGGACTTCATCACCCTCGTGCCGGTGGGAACGGCCGAGGGCCAGTACGCCGTTTATGCCTACACGAACCAGGGCTCGCCATTGACCTTGCGGGCACCGGACGTCACCGGGGAATACGAGTTGCGTTACCTGCTCGGTTCCGGCGGTTACCGGACGCTCGGGCGGCGCGCTGTCACTGTGACCGGTACCAGCGCATCCCTCGAGGCGCCGGAGACGATCGCGGCCGGATCGCCATTCACAATCGACTGGCAGGGACCAAACAATGCCCAGGACTACATCACGATCGTGCCGGCTGGCACGGCCGCGGGTACCTACAAAGCCTATGTCTATACTGCCGCCGGCAATCCAGCCAGGATGACCGCCCCGGAAGTCGCGGGCGACTACGAGATCCGTTACCTGACCGGGCAAAGTTATGCGACGCTCGCTGCGCGGCCGCTCACCGTCACCGCGGTCAGCGCCACGCTCGATGCGCCGCCGAGTGCGCTTGCGCGGGATGCGGTCAGCGTTACCTGGGAAGGACCCGGCAACCCGCTCGATTACATCGTCATTCTTCCGGTGAATGCTGACAACAACGCGAGCGGTCCCTACGCGTACGTATCGCGCGGCAAGACCTTGCGCATCGCGACACCAAACGAGCCGGGCGACTACGAGTTGCGATACGTCACATCCAGCGAAAGGCTTACCCTCGGCAAACGTTCGATCGCCATCGCGCCGCGCGACGCGCCGGGCGAGTTGCGGGTGCTCGATGACACCGGCGGATCGGCGGACCTTTCCGCTGCCACCGTCGCCGTCGTGCTCGATGCCTCCGGCAGCATGCTGCAACGGCTCGAAGGCGAGCGGCGCATCGACATTGCGAAAGCCGCGATTACGGAGCTGGTCAACAAGACCTTGCCGCAGTCGGTGGCGTTCACACTGCGTGTTTTCGGTCACAAGGAAGCCGATTCCTGCCGCAGCGATCTCGAGATTCCGCTGGGGCCGCTCGACCGCGCCAGGGCATCGTCGGTCGTGGCGTCGATCCAGGCGATGAATCTCGCACGCACGCCGATCGCCGAATCGCTGCGCCTGGCTGCCGGCGATGCGGCTGGACACAGCGGGCCGCTGCTCATCATCCTGGTGACGGACGGCGAGGAAACCTGCGACGGCGATCCTGCCGCGGTGATCCGTCAACTCGCCGCGAGCGGCACCGAAGTGCGGGTCAACATCGTCGGCTTTGCGATCGATGAACTCATGCTGCAGGAAACCTTCGCCGAGTGGGCGCGGCTCGGCAACGGCCGATACTTCAACGCAGCCGATGGAGAGGAACTGACTGCAGGGTTACGCGAATCGGTGGAGCAGCCGTACACCGTGGTCGACGCCGAGGGCCGCATCGTCGCCTCCGGCACGGTCAACGGGCCGCCTGTTCCGGTTCCCGCCGGAAGTTACCGCGTGCTGCTGCCGGGCAGCCCGGAACGCGCGCAGGACAACGTCTTGATTCAGATGGAAACTCTCACCGAGATCACATTGTAGGAGAGCCCATTGCGCGCGAGCCGGTGACCGACATCGCGCACGTATTGACCGGGCACATGGCGTTACGTATTTTCACCGGACATCGCAGACTTTGCGATCAATGATAATTCGTCCAAACAACCAACCGAGGTTTAACATAATGACAAAAAGCAAAGCAATGAGCCTTACAGTTGCTGCCTGCGCAACCGGTTTGCTGTACCTGGCTGCAAGTGCTGCCATCGCCGGTGAAATAACCGGTAACGGCAAGAGCCTGAAGAACGAGGACGGCACGCTGAACGGGAATTCTGCGTGCGCCTTTTCCGGGCGACAGGACAACTACGAGGAAGACGAAGGGCTGTTCAGAAGCATGATTACGCAGAACTGGGGACAGCTCTTCAAAGAGCTGAAGGCGATCTTTCCGCACCCGGGCACTGCGTGCAATCCGACAAAGAGTGCTGGAGAACCCTAAGACCGGCTCTCCATTTTGCGTTTGGCCCGGACCTCGAGAGTTCGCTGGCCGGGTGATGCACCGGGGTCGAACCGCATTCTCAGTTTGGGAATATCGGTTCGACCCCTACTCGTTGCAGCAGCACACATTGCGCAACGCAATGACAAAAATCGCGCCAGATCAGCGCGCCGCGTCGCCTGCACTGCAGGCTCCTACAGGGGAACTACCGACACTTGCAGGACCGAGCCGCGCTCGCGACGCAATGACAAAAATTGCGCCAGATAAACTTTCGCGTCGCCTGCACTGCAGGCTCCTACAGGGGAACTACGGATACTTGCAGGACCAAGCCGTGCTCGCAACGCAATGACAAAAATCGCGCCAGCTTTTTGCAGCAAGCGCGGACACGCGTACTGACCCTGCCTTTGCTACATTGCGTCGTAATCACGGGACACACGTGCGCACCGTGAGCGAGGACATCACTTCATGAGAATCGCTGCAATCTCGCTGCTGCTCTTTTGCGCGTACTTTTCGGCGCCGCATGCCGGCGCGCAACATCCGCTCGACTACCTGCATGGCACCTGGGAAGGCAGCGGCGCAACCTCCGGCATGGCGTCATCGGTTCGGTTCACCTGGGGGCCTGCACTCGGCGGCAGGTTCACTACCCTGCATATCCACAATCGCATGACGGGCGAGGACGGCCGGGAATACCTGTTCGAGGGCGCGGGCTATTACCAGCAATCCGCGGAACCGGATTCGGACACCCTGACCGGCGTATGGGTGGACAGCCAGGGCGACATCCTGTCCCTGCGTGCAACGCTCGATGATCGAACGCTCATTGCACACTGGGGAATCGAAGGCACGAAACAGGGCCGGTCGGAATACAGGTTACTTCCGGACGGCACGCTCGAGGCGGTGGATTCGATCAGGACCGACAGCGGCGAATGGCGGGAGTTCGGCAGGGCTCGCCTCGCAAGGGTGAAGTAGTCGCCGGGTTGTTATTCCGCGTCGCCTGCACTGCAGGCTCCTACAGGGGAACTACGGACACTTGCAGGACCGAGCCGTGCTCGCGACGCAATGACAAAAATCGCGCCAGATCAACGCTCCGCGTCGCCTGCACTGCAGGCTCCTACAGGTAATTGCCTCGAACGGCGGCCCGGTCGACGACCTCAGCCTGGCCGGACCCGCCGGCAATGACGGGCGCGAGCGAGCCGGCGATCATGGCGAACACGGCGAAAGCGAGGCCAACCAATTGCGGCGGGATTATCGCATCCGGCGCAAGCGCTTCGGCCAGCAGCCAGCTGCTGAGGCCGAACACCGTCGACAGCAACGCACCCTGCGGCGTCGCACCGCGCCAGAACAGGCCGAAAGCGAGCGGCGCAAATGCGGCCACGAGCGTCACCTTGTAGGCGTTC
>DATICC010000129.1:0-3269 GCA_035457045.1 Woeseiaceae bacterium
AAACAGTGACGGATTGATCACCCAGTAGTAAATCGAGTAGCAGCACACGACGCCGGCGATCATGAGTGCCTGCGTGCCAACAAAGCGACGGAGCCCGGGCCCTTCCAGCTGCAAGCGCGGCGGCGTTAGCTTATAGGCCAGCTCGCCGATGACGCCCCAGCCCATCCAGTAGAAAAAATGTATCTGGAAGTAGCGCATCCACAATGCATCGGGATTGGTTTCCGCGCTGACCGTGTAATTCGCGAAGGACGCGACCAGCACGGGCACCAGCCAGGCAAGGTAATAGGGAACGCGCCAATGCTTGAGTACGGTCGACATGTACGGTCCGGTTGAGTGGCGCTACAGGCTGCGCGCACTCATAAGCGATATTGACCCGAAGGCAATCATACCGCGGCGCTGCACCTGTTAAATCCAGTCCTGACAGGTTTTGTATCTTGCCGTTGGCGGGCCATGCGATACGTCCGGGATCTTGCCGGTTGACGATTCCTCTTGCCAACGGTGCAGACCATTGCCAAGAGAGACCTGCCATTCACAAACAGCCGGTTGGACACGCGGTCGCGGCTTCGCAGAATTCATACGGGATCGCGCGACGCTGCGCGTCCGCCATCCGAACTCACTTCGAATACACGGAGCTAAGCCAGCAATGAATACATTGAACAAGGTCGGAGCAATTTCTTTCATCCTGTGGGGCCTTCTGCACGTAGTGGGCGGCGCAGCGATCCTCGCTGCCCTTGCAGACGGACCGGCGCAAGGCTACGCGGTGTACCTGCAACATGCGGGCTCCTACACGGCGCTCTCGGGCGCCATACTCGGCTATTTCGCCTACCTGATCCTGGTCACCGGAGTCGCGGCCACTGTGATTGGCGGCTGGCTCAACTGGAGAAACAGCCAGGCGGGCCTCGCCGTCAACACGATCATGATCGGCGTCGTGGATGCGGGATTGGTCTACTTTCTCGTGCTGCCCGGCTTCGTCAGCTGGGGAGATGCCGCCATCGGGCTTGTGCTCTATACCGTCGCGATTGTCACCGGCGGGCTCGCCTGCAACGCAGGGCACCGCGCGCTGCCGGTGCAGGGGTCCGCGACCGCGCTGCGCTAGATCCAGCGCCTGACCTTTCCTTTGTAGTCCCGGTAGGGCTGGCCGAAGACGCCTGCGAGCTTTGCTTCTTCGTAACGGCAAAAGCCGCGATCCAGGACGACGAAAAGGACGGCTGTCGCCGCATAGAACGGCAATGTGCCCATGAACACGGCGGCGCCCGCTAGCATTATCAGCATACCGAGGTACATCGGGTTGCGCGTCAGCGAGTAAACGCCGTTCGTGACCAGCGAAGCTGTGGCTGCCGTAGGGCAGATGGCGATCTTGCGGAATATGGCTTTGCCACTGGGCATCATCGCGATGAGTGATGAGCGTTTATGGCGGCGATTGGCTTCCCTGGCCAGGTATCCAAGGCCGATCAGGTTGTTGACTGTTGCCTGGACGTGTTGTCGGGACACCCGGTAGCGCTCCGCAATCTGCGGTACTGAGAGAGCCTGGTCCGGGTGCAGAAACTCGAGAACCGCCCTGTCTGCTGCCGAGACGCCGATGTCCTGAAGGCTTTTGTCGGATGCTTGCGCCAAAGCCCTGAACAGCCGACGCACGACCCAGATGAGCCGATAGGCTTCGCTCGCTTTGTCCATCATTGTCTCAGGTATGACAAGTTGATTGTCAAGTATCCCGGGATACCTTTGAGGTGCCGGAGCCCGCATCGCGGGCGACGCATGACTTCAACCCGGCGCGATTCACGTCATCTCGTCGCGAGCACGGCTCGCTCCTGCAACCAATCCGTTGGCACCTTTCCGGCGTTAGGTCACCGTCTATGAATTACGTATACTGCGCACTTTCCGGGGAGCCTGACAAAAACCAATGGCGTTCTTCGCCGAGCTCAAGCGACGTAACGTGGTACGCATCGGCATCGCCTATGTCGTCATCGGCTGGCTGCTGGCGCAAGTCGCAGAGTTTGCGTTCGACACTTTCGGCGCGCCGGACTGGGCGCTCAAGAGTTTCGTCGTCGTGCTGCTCCTCGGACTCCCCTTCGCGCTGTTCTTCGCCTGGGCGTTCGAGATAACACCGGAAGGAGTGCAACGGGACAGTGAGGTGCAAAGGAGCCAGCCGGCTCCGGCACACAAACGCCGCACACTGGACCTCGTCATCATGGGCGCCATGGCACTCGCCATCGGCTACTTCGTCCTGGACAAATTCGTGCTTTCGGGCCGCGATGCCGGCGAAGACAGTACAGCAGCCATGCCGGCCCGAACCGGCCGTACTTCCATCGCGGTGCTGCCCTTCGACAACTTGAGCGGCGATCCGGCGCAGGAGTATTTCAGCGACGGCATGACCGAGGAGATCATCGGCAAGCTGGCATCGGTCGAGGGACTCAGGGTGATCTCGCGCACAACCGTCGAGCATCACAAGAACTCGGGCATGGACATACCGGACATCGCGCGTGAGCTGAATGTCGGCTTCATACTTGAAGGCAGCGTCCGAAAATCCGCAAACAGGGTTCGCATCACCGCGCAGCTGATTCAGGCCGCGGATGACAGCCATCTCTGGGTGCGCAATTTCGACGCGAACCTCGACGACATTTTCACGGTCCAGGAAGACGTCGCGCGGCAGATCGTCGAATCTCTCGGCGTGCACCTGACCGATACTGTGGCAGAAGCACTTGCCCAACGTCCGACGAACAGCGTGTCGGCCTACGACGCCTACCTGCAAGGCCAGGCTCTTGTGGAACGCTGGAATTTCCGGGAAATGCTGGATTCATCCCGCACCTATTTCAACCAGGCGCTGACACTCGACCCGAACTTCGCCAATGCGCTCGCCGGACTGGCAAGCGTCGAGGCTCAGACCTTTCGCAATTTCGACGCCGACCCGGAACGCCTGCGCCGCGCCGACGAATTGCTGGACCGGGCGCTCGCCCTGCAGCCCGAGCTGGTGCGCGCGATCATGGCACGCGGCGAGCTGCTGGTCGTTCGCTACCAGTACCCGGCGGCCACGGAGCAATTCCGACGCGCTGTGGAGCTGGAGCCGGAGAATTATTTTGCCTGGGACCTGCTGTGCTGGTCGCTGGCTTATGAAACGCCGCCCAACGGTGAAGAAGCGGAGAACGCGTGCCGCAACGGCCTGCGGATTGCACCGCAGTACGGTGAGTTCTATTACCACCTGGCACGCGCACTGGTGGTGCAGGGCAAGTTCGACGAGGCACGCCAGGCGATCAGTGACCTCCGAAGCATCT
>DATICC010000130.1:0-3885 GCA_035457045.1 Woeseiaceae bacterium
CGGTCGTGGACAAGGCCCGGAACGTCGTCGTGCCGCCTTGCGCCAGCGCGATCGGGTCGTCCAGTATCTCGTGTATGTCGCCGAGGCTGCGGCGCGGACCGCGTACCCGGAGTTCCACTTTTTCACCGCCGTCGCGCGTGAAAGCGACCACTTCCCCTTCGACATGCAGCCGCATCAGCCGCGCAACCATGCCGGGATTCAGCCCAGCCTCACGCACCGCACGCTCGTCGAGATCCAGCGCCAGCTCGAATCGGCCCGGCACGTCGTCATCCAGCACATTCGAGGTACCGTCGATGTTGTTCACGATCCCGAGCAGGGCGTCGGCCGCGGCGCGCAATTCCTCGTAGTCGTCGCTTCTGACCCGAACCTCGACATCCTTTGCCACCGGCGGCCCGCCGGAAAGCTCAAAGAATGTCACCTCGGCATTCCCAGGCGTGGTAATCGCCGTTTCGCGGATTGCATCGACGACATCGCCCACGTCACGCGAGTTCGGCCCTTTCGGATTCAGCGACACCAGGATTTGCCCGTACTGATCGCCGAACAGGGCCTCGGCATCCGTGAACTTGACGCCGGCCATGCTCGACACCGCACGAACTTCCTCGTCACGGAGCAAGGGCCGGATGCGATCGGCCACGAGCTGCGATTGCGCCAGCGTTGCCTCGAGTGGCGCATCCGGGGGCATTTCGACGTTAATGTAAAAAATTCGCAGCGGATCGAAAGTAAAGAACTCCATCCGCACCTGCTCTGTCAGGAGACCGGCAACCGAAAGCAGGAACGCCAGTGTGCCGGCGGCAAAAAATCGCACCGGCCGCCGAAAGACGTATGCGAGCATGCGCGTATACCTGACCCTGACGAAATGCGTCCAGCGCTCCCGCCAGTGCTGCAGGTGCTTGACCTGGGCAGACACGTTGCCGCTTGTGGAGGCGACGTGGGCGGGCAGTATCCAGAAAGCCTCGATGAGGCTCACCAGCAGGCCGACGGTAACGACCATCGGAATGATCTGCATGAAATCGCCGACGATGCCCGGCAGCAGCATCAACGGCGCAAAAGCCGCTATGGTCGTGAGTACAGCCGAGGTGACCGGTTGTCCGACCTCACGAATGGAGTCCAGCGCGGATGCTATCGCTTCCTGTCCGCGTTGCAGACGGTAATACATGGCCTCGACAACCACCACGGCGTCGTCCACCAGCATCCCGAGCACGATCACGACACCGAGCAGGACGGACACGTTCAGCGTATTCCCCGTCATGTTCAGCATCCAGAACGTGCCGGCGATCGAGAACGCGATGCCCATGGTGACGAACACCGCGATCCTCGTGCCGAGGAACACCCAGCAGACGCCGAGCACCAGGAAGAGCCCCAGCAATGCGTTGTTCTGCATGATGCTCAGTGCTTCACGCGTCTGCGTGGTTTGATCATCTGCAAGGGTCAGCTGGATTCCGCTGTCGCGCAGGGCCTCGTTCTTGCTCTCGACATAATCATTGATTCGATCGACGAGCTGCAGCGTGTTGGTGAAACCGACTTTGGTGATCGACATCATGATGGCAGGGTTGCCCCCGTGTTCGACCAGCTGGTTTGCCTCTTCGCGGCCGCGGCGCACCTTGCCGATACGATCCAGCGGAATCTTTGCTTGCGGTGAGGCCTTTGGCGCCAGCAGGAACTGCGCGAGGTCTTCGGGCTCCGTTGTCTTACCCTGCACGCGCACGAGCCAGGCGTCGCCGGATACGTCGATCTTGCCGGCCGACACATCGATGTAGGACTCACGCAACTGGTCGGCGACGTCCGTGGCCGTCAGGCCGTAAGAAGCAAGGGCCTGCGGATTGATTTCGACCTGCAACTCAGGCTCGTTGAAGCCGAACGCCTGCACCCGGTCGACGCCGTTCAACCGCTCCAGTTCGTCCTTGATCAGTTTGGCCTGGCGGCGCAACCGCTCGTCATCGGCCTGGCCCGTGACCAGCACCATTGCCGTCGGGAATCCGTTGGATGTCGTGATTTCCAGTATGTACGGGTCCTCGACGTCCGCCGGCAGTTCATCGTTGGTCTTGCTTTGAATCTCGCGCCGCAAGTCCGTAACGCGCTTGTCGAAGTCCCGCTCTGAAAGCTCGCGGAAACGAACCAGTATGTTTGAGACATTCTCGCGCGACGCGCTGGCGACGAACTTGACGTCCTGCACATTACGCAAGGCGTCCTCCAGCGGGCCGGTTACCAGTTCCTCGACGTCCGCAGCAGTGGAGCCGGGCAAAACGGTATTGATATTGACGACGTTGAAGTTGATTTCCGGGTCCTGCTCGCGCGGCATCTGCTGGTATGACAGAAAGCCCATGACCAGCATCACGGAAACCGTGATGTTGACCAGCGGATGGTTGGTCAGCAGGGTGCGGTAGAAATTCATCGACCTACGATCTTCAGCGCATCGCCATCCTGCAGGAGCATGTGGCCGCGAGAGACGACCAGGGTGTCGCGAGGCAGTTGCACCGCCGCCGGACGTCCTTCCTGCGCTCCGGGTATGGCGACAAACCTGGCGTGTTGGTCCTCGGCAATGAAAACACCGAATTCCGTGCCACGCTGCACGATGACGGTCACGGGCACCAGGCCCTGCGCGTCGCGCCAGACCAGTTCACCGCTCGCGCCTACCGGTGCCGCATCCGCGGTGAACACAAAGCGGCCGCGCACCTTGCGCGTACTGGTTTCGATGACATCAGAAAGACGGGCAATCGTAACTGGCCAGTTTCGTCCCTGGCTTGCGAAGTACAGGTCCGTTGCGGCAGGCAGTCCGTCGGCGTACTGCGGGTCGATCTCGGCGTCGATTTCGCGGCTGTCGGTTTGTACGATCGTAATCAGCGACGAACCCGGCATGGCAAAACTGCCGACCTGGGCCTGGCGTTCGACTACCGTTGCGTCGAAAGGCGCCTTTATGCGCGTTCGCGACAATGTCAGTTCCGCTTGCTGAATGGACACGAGCTGGGCAGTCCGGTTCGCTTCCAGGACCGCGAGATCGGTTTGCCGTGCTATCAGTTCGTCGTCCGAGACGAAGTTCTTTTCGAGCAATTCCTCCGCCTTGCGCAGACGTTGCCTGGCCTGGACGATTTGCGCATCCAGTGCGGCAAGCGAGGCCCTGGCCTGGGCAAGCGCGAGCCGTGCATTGTCATCGTCGAGCCGTATCAGCAAGTCGCCTTTTCGCACGGCAGCTCCGACGTCTGCGGTGACCTCCCTGACAAGTGCCGATACTTCGGAAGTGACGATTGCGCGATTTGCCGAAACAACGGTGGCCGGTGCGCGCACCTCGCGGTCAATGAGCAGGTCGCCCAGTTGCTGTACTGAGACGGGAATGACATCCGCGGCAGCGACAGCGAACGATGCCAGTGCAATGACAGGCACTATGATCAACTTGTGTAACATGCGAAGTAATCGACCCTGAGAAAAAGGTCTCCCGGAATTCAGGGACCGTTGACCTGCCGCAGGGAACTTGGTTCTATTGAACAGCAGGCGCCGCGGTCGGCGGATTATAGCGGGACGATCGACGATAGGGCAGCGCTGGTATAGTGTACCAACCGGAATATTTGTAACTAATCGCATCAGCTTTCAGGACCCGAACATGTACAGGAAATCCAAGATCTTCATCGCCGCAGCTCTGATGCTCTCGCTCGCGATCCCGGCAAGCGCCAAAGCAGAAACGACCACGGATCTCGATCCCGCGACGGATGCCGCTTTGGACGCGGCCATCGGTGGCGAGCATCGAACGCCGGAAAACAAGGCCCGAGACATCTATCGGCACCCGAAGGAAACGCTGGCCTTCTTCGGCTTTCGTCCCGACATGACGGTGGTCGAGGTGTGGCCGGGCGGCGGCTGGTACACCGAGATTCTCGCCCATGCGCTGAAAGACCG
>DATICC010000131.1:0-4423 GCA_035457045.1 Woeseiaceae bacterium
GAAAACAGGCGTGGTTTTGCTGGCGGCCCTTATGGCAAGCACGGTTAGCCATGGTTACGACCGGCTGACCGGCGCAGCGTTTGCCTCCCGTTCGGAAGTCATCGCAACGCATGGCATGGCCGCGACCAGCCATCCGCTCGCAACGCAGGTGGCGATCGATATCCTGAAAGCGGGCGGCAGCGCGGTGGATGCGGCGATCGCGGCCAACGCGACCCTCGGACTCATGGAGCCGACCGGCTGCGGCATCGGCGGCGACCTGTTTGCCATCGTCTGGGACGCCGAGGGCCGCGAATTGGCCGGTCTCAATGCCTCCGGCCGCTCGCCGATGTCGCTGAGCCTCGCACAGTTGCGACAGGCGGTGCCTGATGGCATTCCCTATCTCGGGCCCCTCACGGTCAGCGTGCCAGGCGCCGTCGATGGCTGGTACGAACTGCACGCGCGCTACGGCAAGCTGCCGATGAGGACACTACTCGAACCGGCCATACGTTATGCGCGCGAGGGCTTCCCGGTGACCGAATTCATCGCCTCGCTGTGGCAGGAGAACGCGCCATCGCGAAGTCATTACCCCGGCTTCCAGGAGACCTTCATGCCGGGCGGCAAGGCGCCCGTCAAAGGCCAGATCTTCCGCAATCCGCGCCTCGCCGACACCTATGAGCAGATTGCGAAGGACGGCCGCGATGCTTTTTACAAGGGCGACATTGCGCGACGGATCGACGCCTACATGCGCGAGCAGGGTGGTTTTCTCACGTACGAGGACATGGCTGCGCACCGCTCCGAATGGGTGGAACCCGTGTCCGTGAATTACCGCGGCTACGACGTCTACGAACTGCCGCCGAACGGCCACGGCATCGTGGCCTTGCAGATGCTGAACATCCTCGAAGGCTATGATCTTCGAAAGATGGGCTTCGGCAGCGCCGATTACCTGCACGTTCTCATCGAAGCGAAGAAACTCGCCTACGAGGACCGTGCGCAATATTACGCGGACCCGGATTTCTACGAGCCGCCGATTGCCCGCCTGATTTCGAAAGACTACGCGACCGAGCGCCGTGCGCTCATCGACCCGCAAAAGGCCGCCCCGAAATACGCCGCCGGCGACATGCTCGATGACGGCGATACCATCTACCTGACGGTCGCCGACAAGGACGGCAACATGGTGTCCTTCATCCAGAGCAACTACGGCGACATCGGTTCCGGCATGACGCCTGCCAGTCTCGGCTTCGCCCTGCAGAATCGCGGATCGCTGTTCAGCCTGCAGGAGGGGCATCCGAACGTGTACGAGCCGGGCAAGCGGCCATTTCATACCATCATTCCGGCGTTCGTCATGAAAGATGGCAAGCCCTGGCTGAGCTTCGGCGTCATGGGCGGCTCGATGCAGCCGCAGGCGCACGCGCAGATCATCGTCAACCTGGTCGATTTCGGCATGAACCTGCAGGAAGCGGGCGATGCGGCGCGCATGCGGCACACGGGATCTTCAGAACCCACCGACGAAGTCATGACCGACGGCGGTACCGTATACCTCGAGAGCGGCATCCCGCAGCGCGTACGCGACGAGCTAAGCCGTCGCGGCCACCGCCTGGCAACGGAGCCCGGTGACTATGGCGGCTACCAGGCCATCCTGTGGAACGAGGCGCAGGGCGTGTACTACGGCGCCTCGGAGTCGCGAAAGGATGGCCACGCGGCCGGTTATTGAGGCGCAGGGGCGACGATGAGCCAGGATATCTATCTCACCGGCATAACCACCACCGGTACGCCGCACATCGGCAATTACGTCGGCGCCATCCGGCCGGGCATAGCCGCCAGCAAGGACCGGGCGAAGAAGAATTTCTACTTTCTCGCCGACCTGCATGCGTTGGCCAAGGCCGAGGACCCGGAACGCATCGCGCGCTCGACGCTGGAGATTGCGGCGGCCTGGCTCGCGCTCGGGCTGGATACGAACAACGCCGTGTTCTACCGGCAGTCGGATATCCCGGAGATTCCGCAGCTCACCTGGATACTGACCAGCATGACCGCCAAGGGCCTCATGAACCGCGCACACTCGTACAAGGCGATGGTGCAGGCGAACGAGGAGGGCGGCAGCGGCGACCCGGACAAGGGCATCTCGATGGCCCTGTACAGTTACCCGATTCTCATGGCAGCGGACATCCTCATGTTCCGTTCGACCAAAGTGCCGGTAGGGCGCGACCAGAAACAGCACGTGGAAATGGCGCGCGATATCGCCCAGCGCTTCAATCACCATTACGGCGAACTGCTGGTGATCCCGGAACCGGTAATCGATGACAACACGGCGGTGCTTTCGGGTCTCGACGGCCGCAAGATGAGCAAGAGCTACGACAACACCATCCCGCTGTTCGCCGACGAGAAGCAGTTGCGCAAGCTGGTAATGAAGATCAAGACCAACAGCCTTGAGCCCGGTGAGCCGAAGGAGACCGAAGGATCGACGCTGTTCGAGATCTACAAGGCGTTTGCCACGCCGGCGGAAACGAAAGCCATTGCGAAGCGCTATGCCGAGGGCATCGGCTGGGGCGAGATGAAGCAAGTGCTCTTTGAGTACATCAACGAGCACATCAAGCCGGCACGCGCCGAATACCAGCGCCTCATCGACAATCCGGGCGACGTCGAAGCCGAGCTGAAACGCGGTGCGGAGAAGGCGCGCGAGATCTCCGTGCCCTATCTCGACAAGATTCGCTACGCGGTCGGTATTCGCAGGCTGGGTTAGCTGTCCGTATCAGTCGTCGACCTGGCGGTCCATCGGACTTTTCACCGCGCGCCCACCCTTGTGCAGCACGTGCGTGTAGATCATCGTGGTTTTTACGTCGCTATGCCCCAGCAGCTCCTGCACCGTGCGGATGTCGTAACCGGATTCCAGCAAGTGCGTTGCGAAGGAATGTCGAAAAGTGTGGCAGGACGCCGGCTTTTTGATGCCGGCGCTTCGCACCGCAACATGTACGGCGCGCTGTATGCCCTTCTCGTCGGCATGGTGCCGCTCGAGCCTGCCGGAGTAAGGACTTTGCGACAGGCCTGTCGACGGAAAAATATATTGCCAGCCCCACTCGTTGCCTGCCCGAGGATACTTTCGCGCCAGCGCGTAAGGTAGCGACACGCCGGCATTGCCCGCATCGATATCGGCCTGGTAGAGGGCCCGAACGCGAACGAGGTGTTCCTCCAGGCGCTCTGTGACGCAGTCCGGTAGCAACGTCCGCCGATCTTTCTTGCCTTTACCGTCGTGAACGACGATCTCGCGGTAGTTGGTGTCGATGTCCTTCACACGGAGTCGCAGCGTCTCCATGATTCGCAGGCCGGCGCCATACATCAGGCTGGCCATCAGCCAGTACCGGCCAGCGAGGTGCGCGATGACCTGGCGAGCTTCCTTCTGCGTGAACACAACCGGAATCTTGCGGTCGCGCTTTGCGCGGACGACATTCTGGAGCCACTCGAGGTCCACACCCAGCACACGTTTGTAAAGGAATAAAATTGCCGACAATGCCTGGTTTTGCGTCGACGGCGACACATTCGCTCGTACCGCGAGATCGGTGAGAAATTTCTCGACGTCGGACGCCCCCAGATCGCGTGGGTGTCGCTTGCCATTGGCCAGGATGAAGCGGCGAATCCACTGGACATAAGCCTTTTCCGTGGCAAAGCTGTAATGGCGAAGCCGCACAGCGTGCCGAACCTGGTCCAGCAGTCTTGGCTGGCTCTCCATACCTGATATCCTTCCTTGGAATCGACCGATATCATTCCACCTACTTCGAGGTGAATCAGGCACTTACTATGCCCAAGCCAGGTTATACCCCACTTTCGCCCCATCCAAACACCCCATTTATGGGGCAGAAATAATAGTTAGACGGCCGTCGAGATTACCGGGTCGTTAATCGGCGACGCGAAATCTCTCAAGGTCAAGAGAAACGATCGAAACTCGAGCAATTGCGAAGATTCAGGAACCGGTCGCGGGGCAAAAATATGGTATCTAGCGAAGGTACTTTGCGAGATTCAGAAGCGGTTCGGAGGGTTCGCTGCGATTCGCGGTGGCGTCAGGCTCCTGCCTCTCGCAAAGTACCTTCGCTAGAGAGCCCTATTTTGCCCGGTGCGCTGCCCTCGATCGCGATCGGCCGATTGAACGACCGACGGTGGGCTCAAAAAGTATCGAGCGCGCCTGGCGGCCGTCTAACAAATCGCTGCTGCTGCCGCCTTGCGCGACTGTCATGCAGCTTGCATTCGCAACCTGCACGCCAGCCGCTTGGCGCAGCAGAGCTCAAACGTTAGGCGGCAACCTATGGACGTTATCGCAGAACGACAGCTTGAGCTTCGAATCGACGGCGCGTCCATGAACGTCACCGTCAAGATCGGTCGACCGACACCCGGCGAGTCGGGAGTCGACTGGGTATGTCCATACGAGATTCACTTCGGCGACACCTGCAGGTCCATG
>DATICC010000132.1:0-8613 GCA_035457045.1 Woeseiaceae bacterium
CTTCTCGTCTTCCTGTCCGTGATCGGTCGTCAGCGGACTCAGATAATGTTCCTCGGTAATGCCGCGCTTGCGCAGGGCGAGCCCGTTCAGGCACTCGCGCAAAATGCGCGTCGCGTTCTGTGCCGTCGTATAGCCCGGATCGACCAGCGGATTGACTTCGACCAGCTCGAACCCGACGACGTCGGTCTCGGCACACAGGCGCCTCACCAGCGGAAACACTTCGCGCGTAGTCAACCCGGCCGGTTCCGGGGTGCCGGTGCCCGGCATGTAAGCCGGGTCCAGCACGTCGACGTCGAAGGAAATGAAAATATACTTCGGACCTTCCTTTGCTTCCTGCAGGGCACGCGCCATGACCGCCGGCCAGCCGAATTTCTCGACTTCGGCCATCGTGTGGTAGCGCAGGCCGTGCTCTCGCATCCATTCGAACCCGCCCTTGCCCGGCCACATGCCTCGCAGCCCGACCTGGATGAAGTTCTTGCCCGGCACGAGTTTCTCATCGAACAGCCGCGCGACCGGCTGCCCGTGCGACAGCAAGTGGTCGTAGTCGCGACCGGCATCGTAGTGCGCGTCGAAATGCACGACGCCGACATTGCCGGCGCCGTAGACATCGACCACACCGGCGACATCCGGGTACATCAGCGAATGATCGCCGCCGACGATGATCGGAATCGCTTTGGTCTCCGCCACCTCGCGCACGATCTCGCGAATATGTCCCACGCTGCGTTCGAGGCTCAGCTCATCCACGCCGATGTCGCCGTAATCGACGACCGTCAGTTCGTTGAATTCGGAGACCATGGTGTGCATGTGCTGAGGCACGTTCATGCCCTGCCCCTTGTAAATGACGCCGGTGCGTACCGCGCGCGGTCCGTAGGCCGCACCGCGGAAGCCGCTGCCGGTATCGAGGCCCGCACCCATGATGGCGACGTCCACCCTGCCGGCAACGAGGTCCTCGGGGGTCAGCGCAACGGGCAGGTTGAAGAACGTCGGTATACCCCGCTTCGGCCCGGCACTCATATAACGATTGAGATTGATCGGGCCTGGTTCGCGCGGCGTGTCGAACTCCTTCGGCCGGCGCACCTTCCACCAGTTGAACGATTCCGATTCCGTGTTCAGCGGTATGGAGGCCATGTCCTCGTCCGGATTGAATTTCATCAACTCATCGACACGCATCATGGCGTCGATGTAGGCCTCGACCGCTGCCGGTGTTTGCCCCTCAAGCCGCCTGAACAGCAGTTCATGGCGTTCGGCGAACCCGAGCACGCCTTCACCACGCAGGTAATCGATCTTTTCCTGCGGCAGGTCCTTCACGATCTCCGCGAGTTCCGGCGGAAGATCAACGGGCTTGAAATCCTCGTCGGCCGCCGCGGCAGGAAATGCCAGAAAACAAGCGACCACGGCGAATGCACCGCGCACGGTTCCGGTTGCGAACATGGTTCCTCCGAAATCATTCTTCTGATGCACACATGATAACCGCGAAATACGTGTCGAACGTGGAATTTTCCGCTACCGTTCTGCAATGACAACTACCGGGGCATGGCAATTCTGGATCGACCGTGGCGGCACGTTCACGGACGTCGTCATTCTGCGGCCGGACGGTGTAATAGAAACCGACAAGCTGCTCTCCGAGAATGACGGGCGCTATGACGATGCTGCTGCCGAGGGCATACGGCGCGCCATCGCGCGTTGGGCATCGGCCGGCCACGCGCACGCACCGGTCGAAGCGCTCAAAATGGGTACGACGGTCGCGACCAACGCCCTGCTGGAACGCCGTGGTGCGCGTACCGCATTGCTGGTCACACGGGGCTTTGCCGATGCACTGGCAATCGGTTATCAGAACCGGCCGGATATCTTCGCGCTGAATATCGTCAAGCCGCTGCCACTCTATGACCGGGTGCTCGAGATCGACGAACGTCTCGATGCCGATGGCAAAGTGATTCTGCCGCTCGATCTCTCGAAACTCGCTGCCAGTATGGGACAGATTCGTGCTGAAGGCATCGACTCCGTCGCGATTTGCCTCATGCATGCCTACCGTAATCCGCTGCACGAACGGCAGATTGCCGAGATCGCTCGCGCATGCGGAATGTCCCAGGTCTCCGTGTCGCACGAAGTCGAAGCCCTGATCCGCTTTGTGAGCCGCGCCGAAACGACGCTCGCCGATGCCTACCTTACGCCGGTATTGAATGCCTACATCGATAGCCTGGTGCGTGCGTTGTCTTCCGTGGCGAAACCGCGCCGCCTGATGTTCATGCAGAGCAGCGGCGGCCTGGTGCTGGCCGGGCAGTTCCGCGGCAAGGACAGTGTGCTGTCCGGTCCTGCCGCCGGCGTCGTCGGCATGGTCGAAACGGCAAGAAATTCGGGCATCGAGCGCCTGATCGGCTTCGACATGGGCGGCACTTCGACGGACGTATCCGCGTGGAGCGGCGAGTATGAGCGCAGCAACGACTCGGAGATCGCCGGTGTCCGGCTGCGCGCACCAATGATGAAGATTCACACGATTGCCGCCGGCGGCGGCTCGATACTCGAGTACCGCGACGGCCGGTACCAGGTCGGGCCGCATTCGGCGGGCGCCAATCCGGGTCCTGCCGCCTACCGCCGTGGCGGACCTCTGACCATTACGGATGCCAATGTCCTGCTCGGCCGCATTCCGGTGTCGCACTTTCCCCGGGTCTTCGGTGCAAGCGGCAGCGAGACGCTGGATCAAATGACCGTCACGCAGCGCTTCGCGGAGCTTGCGCGGCAGGTATCGGCCGACCGGGGTGTTTCAGTCACGAGCGAGTCGGTCGCCGAGGGGTTCCTGACGGTCGCAAACGAAGCGATGGCAAACGCGATTCGCAAGATCACCATCGAGCGCGGGGATGACGTGCGCGACTTTACCCTGTGCTGTTTCGGTGGTGCCGGCGGACAACACGCCTGCCGCGTTGCCGAGGTGCTTGGAATGCGGCGTATCTGGATACACCCATTGGCCGGTGTGCTGTCCGCCTTTGGCATGGGCCTGTCGAACATCCGCGTCGAACGCCAGCAGTCCGTCGAAATGCCGTTGACGGATAGCTGTCCGGCGGACCTCGCACCGCGGATCGAGTCGCTGAAAAACCAGTGTACTGCATCGCTTGCCGAGCAGAACGTCGCGGCGGAGTATCGACGGTTTTCGGTCAGCGCGGGTCTCCGGGTGGCAGGCTCCGAGTACGTGCTGAACGTACCTTTCGGTTCTGCTCGTTCGATGGCCGCGGATTTCCTCGCGGACTACCGGCGCCGCTTTGGTACCGACAGCGCTGCGGATCGGCTGGTGGTGGCAACCCTGCAGGTCGAAGCGACCGGCATCGAACGCGAATTTCAGGACCCTCCGATAGACAATGCCGGGATCGAACCTGCAAGCGCGACTGGCATGCTCTATGCGTCGGGCGCCTGGCGGAACGTGCCGATCTGGCACCGCAACGAACTGCCGCCGGATGTCACGATCGAAGGGCCCGCGGTCATTGCGGAAGACCACGGCACGACCGTGATCGACGTAGGCTGGAGCGGCACGGTCAATCGCTACGGGCACCTTCTGATCGAGCGCACGAAGGCGGCCTTGCCGGCGCAGGCCACAAGCAAGGCGGACAAGGCGCCGGATCCCGTGCGCCTCGAAGTATTCAATCGCCTGTTCATGCACGTTGCCGAGCAGATGGGCACCGTGCTGCAGAGCACGGCCTTGTCCGTGAACATTCGCGAGCGACTGGATTTCTCCTGCGCCCTTTTCGATGCGCAAGGGCGGTTGGTATCGAATGCACCGCACATGCCGGTGCATCTCGGGTCCATGGGTGAAAGTGTCCGGAGTGTCATGAAAGCCGTAAAACTCGCGCCCGGCGACGCCGTCATGCTGAACTCGCCATACAACGGCGGCACGCACCTGCCCGACATCACCGTGGTCACGCCCTGGTTCGCGGATCGTGACAGTCCGCAGTTCTTCCTTGCCTCGCGCGCGCATCACGCCGACATCGGCGGCATAACGCCGGGTTCCATGCCTTCCGAAAGCCGCCACATCGACGAGGAAGGCGTGTTGATCGACAACGTATACCTCGTCAAAGGCGGTACCTTTCAGGAAGATGCGCTGCGGCGATTGCTGACCTCTGCGAAATTTCCGGTGCGCAACCTGCAGCAGAACGTCGCGGACCTGCGCGCGCAGCTCGCTGCCAACCAGCAGGGCATCCGGCAGCTGGAGAAAGCGATCTCGCGATACGGAATGCAAACCGTACAGGATTACCTGCGCTTCGTCCGGGAGAATGCGGCGGCCGGCGTTCGCCGCCTGCTCGGCCGTTTGCGGGATGGCAGGTTCGAGTACGAGATGGATTCGGGAGATGTGATCAGGGTGGCGGTCGGCGTGGACCATGGCCGGTCATCGGCCCGTGTCGATTTCATCGGGACGTCGCCGCAGTCCGCGACGAATTTCAATGCGCCGGAGGCCGTGACGCGCGCAGCGGTCTTGTACGTTTTTCGAAGTTTGATCAACGAGGAAATCCCGATGAACGAGGGCTGTCTCGAACCGCTCGAGATCCGGATTCCGCGCGGCTCGCTGTTGAGCCCCGAGTACCCGGCCGCGGTCGTTGCCGGCAACGTCGAGACCTCGCAGTGCGTAACCGACGCCCTGTTCGGTGCGCTCGGCGCACTGGCGGCATCGCAAGGCACGATGAATAATCTAAGCTTCGGCAACGATCGCGTGCAGTATTACGAAACGATCGCTGGCGGTGCGGGCGCCGGACCCGGATTCGACGGTGCCGATGCCGTGCAAACGCACATGACCAACTCGCGGCTCACGGACCCGGAAGTGTTGGAGTCGCGTTTTCCGGTGCTGGTCGAATCTTTCAGCATACGCCGCGGATCGGGTGGCAACGGCAAGTGGCGCGGTGGCGATGGCGCCATCCGGCAGTTGCGTTTCCTCGGGCCGGTCGAGGTCTCGATACTGTCGAACCACCGGCGCATCGCGCCTTTCGGCCTGAACGGCGGCGAGCCTGGCGCGACCGGACGCAACTGCGTACGGCGGAAAGGTGGCGCAACGGAAGAGATCGGTGCAAAAGCGACGATCAGGCTCGAAGCTGGTGACAGCCTGGTGATAGAGACACCGGGCGGTGGTGGATTCGGTGCTGCTTAAGAAACGCCCGATTGACGGTGCCTGACCTTTTCAGGCGCCGAGCAAGCGGCCGCGAAAAATAAAAAATACTGCGGCCAGTATGCACAGGGCCGCCCAAAGGTAATCGAGCTTCAGCGGTTCTTTCAGGTACAGCAAGGCAAAGGGAACGAAAACGGTCAGCGTGATGACTTCCTGCATGATCTTGAGTTGCCCTACCGACAGCACGGTGTAGCCGATGCGGTTCGCAGGCACCTGCAACAGGTACTCGAACAAAGCGATTCCCCAGCTGACCAGTGCCGCAATGATCCACGGCTTGTGATTCAGTTCCTTCAGGTGCGCGTACCAGGCAAAAGTCATGAACACGTTGCTTGCGGTCAGCAGCAATACGGAAAGGAGGACCGGGCGCATCGGGGTACTCAGGCAACTTCGGCGATGATGCTGCCGAGGGTCGGCGCGAATGCGGTCGGTGCGACCCGGCAACCGGTCACGGTCTGGTGCAGTGTCAGGGCAACGGTTTCGTCCGCGCCGGCCGGGCGGAACGCGAGCAACACGGCAACGCCGCGATCCGGATCCAACGGGCCCGCACGCAGCCGTGCTTCACACTGGACCGTGAACCTGTCATCGGCGAACGCGCCGGCATCCGCCAGTGCCGAGAGGTAAGCGTGCACCTGTGCCTGGATGCGTTCGGCCACGCGCGCATCGTTGCGCTCGAACACCGACCAGCGTATCGCGCGTTCTATGTGATTTGTGATGGACAGGCACAAACGTCGCGTTGTCAGGCAAGCGTGGCTGCGTTCCAGCTGACTGCCGTATCCGAGAGTCACAGAGCCGCAAAGCATTGCGCGGCCGGAGCCGGTAAGGGCAATGATGTTGACCCCTCTGCGGACCAGCGATTGCGCCTCGTCGATACCGACCTTGCAGGCGGGCACGAGCCGCCTGTCGAGACCGAACCCGGGCTGGTCCAGGTCTTCCCAGGGTCCGTGCTGGCGGTCAAGCCTGCACAACAGCCCGGCAATGGCGGCACCGGCGACCCGCGGCGCCGAATCGTCATCACCGGCAACCACGACCCGCGGAAAATACGCGAGCACATTGGGTCCCGAAATGCCGCTGCTCGCCAGTCCGGCAATGGTGTTGTCGACCGTGTCCCAGCTGTGCGGCGGGTCCATGATGAAGAGCGCGCCGCGCTTGCGGCAATACCTTTCGGCAGCGAGCACGGCCGGCAGACCGACGTCCGTGTGCTTGCCCGGTGGCGTCAGGTACAGAATGTCGAACTGATCCACCTGGTTCAGCGCAAAAATGCCGGAGCTTCGCGTTACCGATCCAACCAGGTCGTAGTCGCTGAGTTCGTCGCCATCGGTACCTTGCTGCGCGTGCCCCATGTAGGACGCACCGAACGGCAATCCCGGGCGCGTGGTCGTCAACGGCCGGCCCGTCGGCAACGGCGCCTGCACGCTGACCAGCGAAGAATTCAGCAGGCTGTCCGTGATGCTCGACTTGCTGTCCTCGCGGCAGCTCAAGCGCAGGTAGATTTCCTGATCGGCCACCAGCCCGGTTTCCGGGGCGATGCGCTGCACGGTCAGGTTGAAGTGCTCCTCGTCCGCGATGCCATCGTAGTCGACGGCGGCGCGAATTCTCTCCGTCGACCCGGGCGCGAGCGCCTGCAGCACCAATGCGCCACCGGCCGCCGGCAGTCGTATCGTAGCACCGCGTGCGTTGCTCGCGACTCGCACAATGTAGAGCTTCTTGCCGCCGTGATCGAAGAACTGTTGTACCGCGGGACCGAGGCTGCTGTGCCGCCAGGTACCGCCGAACTGTCGCCGGAACATCGCGAAGTTGTCGATAAGTACGGGAGTATTGAGGGGGCCTCGGAGAGCACGACCGACGAACGCGGCTGTGGTTTCTGTATTTGCGTCGATGGGTTGATCCATCGGCGCAATCTCGGTGACCGTAATGCCACGGTCCATAGCATCTGACAAATCACTCTCCACGATTGGGTGTCAGATAATTCAGTGCGCATTCTAATGACTGTGCTGCCGGGATGCTATTGTTGGATTACTATCAGGGAGTCGCGTATCGCCGCCTGCCCGTCCGCAATGGCACGAGCCGCACCTTATGTCAGATGTCAATTATCTCGACGCAATGTTTCCAGCTCTCGGGAAGGCTGTCGCGCGCACCAGCCTCGCGAATCTGCCGACACCGGTCCAGCGTGCCCGAATCGAGCAGGCCGGGCGTGCGTTGGACATTTCCATCAAGCGCGACGATCTCTCCTCTGCAGTTTACGGCGGCAACAAGGTGCGAAAACTCGAGTACCTGTTGAATCCGCGGACCAGCCACGTGATCAAGCGCTTCGCGACCTTTGGCACCGTCGGATCGAACCATGCGCTCGCGACGGCGATCTACGCCAGGCAACTCGGATACGAGTGCACCTGTTTCCTCGCTCACCAGGCGAAGGTTCCGACCGTCGTCCCGGCATTGTGCATGCATGCGCGCCTGGGCACCGAGATCGTGCGCTACGGTGGCGGTTACAGCGCGCGAATAAACACACTCCGCAAGTATTTGTGGAACCGCGATGCATGGGTCATACCGATCGGTGGTTCGTCCTGGGTCGGTACGCTGGGGTTCGTCAATGCCGGTCTCGAACTGGCGACGCAGGTCAGCGCCGGCGAGATTCCACTGCCGGCGCGTGTTTACGTTGCAACCGGCACCATGGGAACGGCGGCGGGACTCGCGCTCGGCCTGGCGCTGGCTGGCATGCGCAGCGAAATACAGGCTGTTCGCGTCTCCGACATGGCAATTGCCAACGAACCGGTATTGCAACGCCTGATGCGCAAGACAGCCACAATGATGCATCGCCTGGACCGGTCGGTACCCGCGGACCTGGCAGAGCGCGCCCGAATCCGGTTACGGCATGATTTTTTCGCGGGTGGCTACGCCAGGAGCGACGAGAGAACCGCGGACGCGATACGGCTCGCCGCTGACCAGCTCGACCTGAGGCTGGAATCGACCTACACCGGCAAAGCCATGGCGGCATTGCTGAATGACTGCGCGACTGCCGGAGAATGCCTGTTCTGGAGTACCTGGAACTCGGCGGAGCTGCCGCGGGCATTTGGGCAGGACACGGCCCTTGCGGTCATTCCGCAGGAGTTTCGCAGCTACTTCGACTGATACAGTGGCGAAATTCTCGGTGAACGCCCGGTCAGGGTGAACGCCGGCGGCAGGTTCCTTACGACCGGCCGGCTCAGTTCGTATTCCTCGAAACACTGCCGCATGAGGTCGCGAAGCTCGGCCGCCCGGCGGCTGGGATAGGAGTGCATGTAGCTGAAAGTGCGAAACACGCCGTCGGAGCGCAGGCAATCCCGGGTCGCCGCGAATATGCCGTACATGGTGCGATGATTCATCAGCACCAGCGGCAGACCCGAGATCACCGCGGTTGCAGCGGGCAATCCTCTTGCTTTGCAGAAATCGAGTACGTCGAGTGCATCGCCCAGCACGAACTCAAGGTCCGGAAA
>DATICC010000133.1:0-2597 GCA_035457045.1 Woeseiaceae bacterium
GAGGAACTTGCCCTGCGCGACCGTCTCTTCGCTCGCCTCGAGTGCCGGCGGATTGAATGCGAGTTCGGCAAGCGCGCCACCGGGCGGCAGTTGCACGCTGCCGCCGAGTTTGAATGCGAGGATGCGGCTCACGTTGCCGACGCGTCCGGACAGGAGCCCGATTTCGCCCGGGGCCAGCGCGAACACGCCGCCCCATCCGGCCGCGACCGCGATGTACTGTTCGCCGCCGGCTTCGTAGGAAATCGGAGCCGCGAGTACACCGGTGTGCGCCGCGGTCGACCACAAGCGCTGGCCGTTGTCCGCGCGGTACGCAATGAGTTCCCCCCCGGCGGTGCCCTGCACGACGAGGTTGCCGGCGGTGGTCAGCACGCCGCCGTTCGATGGGCCCGGATAGTCGGCGCGCCAGGCCTCGGCCTGGGCGACCGGATCCCACGCGAGCAGAAAGCCTTTGACGCCGCTCATGATCTGCGCTTTGACTTCGGGTATTTGCGGCATGCTGGCGCTGTTGAAATCCACACCGGTGTTGAAGCCCAACTCCGTGCGCTCGTAATTGTTGTCCGCGAAATACGGGAACGCCGCGTCCTGCACGGGAATGTAGACCAGCCCGGTCTGCGGGTTGTATGCCATCGGCTGCCAGCTGTGCGCGCCGCCCGGGCCGGGTGCAACGAATGACGGCGCGGGACCGCTGTAGCGGGCACCCGGGTTCTCGATCGGCCGGCCGGTATCAGGATCGATGCCGCTCGCCCAGGTCACGGTCGCGAAGGGTTTGGCGGAGATGAACTCGCCGGTTTCGCGATCGAGCACGTAGAAGAAACCGTTCTTCGGCGCCTGCATGATGACCTTGCGCGTTATGCCTCCGATTTCGAGATCGGCAAGGATCAGCGGCTGCGTCGCGGTGTAATCCCAGGTTTCGCCGGGCGTCGTCTGGTAGTGCCAGACGTACTCGCCGGTATCGGCGTCCAGGGCAACGATCGATGCCAGGAAGAGGTTGTCGCCACCGCCGGGACTGCGTATGGCCTGGTTCCACGGTGCGCCGTTGCCAACGCCGATGTAGACGAGACCGAGCACCGGATCGAAAACGATCGCATCCCAGACGGTACCGCCGCCGCCCATCGTCCACCATTCCCCGGTCCAGGTTTTGGCGGCGAGTTCCATTGCCTTCGATTCGAACGGTTGCGAAGGATCGCCGGGCACCGTGTGGAATCGCCACAGCAATTCACCATCCTCGGTATCGTAGGCCGACACGTAACCACGGACACCGAACTCCGCGCCACCGTTGCCGATAACGACTTTGTCATCGAAGATCCGCGGCGCGCCGGTGATGCTGTAGGGCAGATCCGGATCGGTCGTCTGCACCGTCCATACCGGTTTTCCGTTTGCGGCATCCAGTGCGATCAGGCGGCCATCGAGCGTGCCGACGTACACACGCCCCTTCCATACGGCGACGCCGCGATTGACCATGTCGCAACAGACTTCCACCGCTTTATCCCCCGGCACCTGCGGGTCGTAGGCCCACAACAGTTCGCCGGTCGCGGCATCGAGTGCTTTCACCATGCTCCACGCGGTACTGACAAACATCCGGCCGTCGACGACGATCGGTGTCGCCTCCTGTCCGCGTTTGGTGTCGAGGTCGTAGTACCAGGCGAGCCCGAGCTTCGCCGCATTGTCTGCGTTGATGGCCGTCAACGGGCTGTAGCGCTGTTCGTCGTAACTGCGACCGTGCGTCAGCCAGTTGCCGGGTTCGCTGTCCGCCGCCATGATCCTTGCGCCGTCGACCGCGGCGACCGCTGCCTGCTCGCCGTCCTCGCTATCGTCCTTGCCGGTGCCGCAGGCGACCACGGCGAATGCCATCGCCGGCAGCAGCGTCGCGGCCGTCACTCGACGTGACTTTCGCAGCGCTCCCTGCCCGGTCCTGCAGATGAACTGCCTGATCGTATGTTTCATTTGAAATACGCCTTCAGAAAATCATCGGTGGTCTTCGCCGCCTGTTCCCGGATCTGTGACTTGGCCAGCGGTTTGCTCATGCCACACTCGCGCTGCAACGTGGCCCGGTGCAGGACCATGCCGACGAAGTAATGCGCCAGGTCCTCCGGGCGGAATTCCGTCTCCTGCTGGTGCGCGGCAAAGATCTTCTCGAGATTCCTGTACGCCACCTTCGGGCCGATATCGTAGTAGTACCGGCCGATATCCGGCGACTGCTTCACTTCCTGGAATATCAGGCGCCGCAGTGACAGGGTCCGGTCATTAGTCACCGCCCCGAGCAGCGTCTCCGCGGTTTTCTTAAGCACCTTGTCGAGCGCCACCGATTCCGTTTCGAAGTCGAGGAACTGCAGGTGCTTCCGATAGGTGGCAAGCTCCTTGGCGATGACGGCCTCGAACAGGTCTTTTTTGCTGCTGAAATAGCGATAGATCGATTCCTTCGAGATACCCGAATCCCGCGCCATCGCGTTGATGCTCGTGCCCTTGTAGCCGTGGCTGAGAAAGTATTCGGATGCCACCGTCAGGACTTCCTGCTGTTTCTTGGTCTGCTGGTTGGCAGGAATTTTCTTGGCTAGCAGTTGCCGGTTCATGCGTCACCGTTACTATTGTTGTTTGTT
>DATICC010000134.1:0-2927 GCA_035457045.1 Woeseiaceae bacterium
TTCTGCAGAGCGGGCTCGGAGCGGGCGCGCATCGGCTGTCGCCGGGATGACGCGTGCCTGTGCCAGCGCGCCCGGCAAGATCGTGCTGTGCGGTGAGTATGCCGTGCTGGCAGGGGCGCCAGCCATAGTGACGGCGGTCGACCGCTTTGCGTGGGTCGTGCTGGAAACCATCAGGGGCGAGGAGCACCTGCTGAACGCACCGGGAATGGCCAGTGGCGGGTCGCAGTTTCGCCGGCTGGCGTCCGGTGCCTACACGTGGTCGGGTACCCGTTACCCGCTGGTCGAGCACGCCCTCGATGCCTGCCCTGCGGCGGAGGGAGCTTCGCTATCGATGCAGCTCGACACGCAGGCATTTCGCGATCCCCAAAGCGGCGCAAAGCTCGGATTGGGTTCGAGCGCGGCACTTGCGACCGCATTGGCCACGGCGCTCGATGCGCTGTTTCCAGGCGGGCCGGATGTGCAGCAGATGGCCGCAGCAGCGCACCGCAACTACCAGTCGGGCAACGGCAGCGGGGCGGATGTTGCGGCCTCATTTGCCGGTGGCACGATACGCTTTCAACGGTCCGATACAGGGCCCGGCAGGCTGCCGCGCGTACAGGCATTGCCATGGCCAAAAGGACTCGGGTACCGCGTGCTGTGGAGCGGCCAGGCGTCGGACACAGTCGCGAAACTCCGGCAACTGGAGGTGCGGAAGGCACTGCGGTGCAACAGCGCTCAGGCGTTGACGGCATCCGCCAATCTTGTGGCGGATCTGTGGGGCTCGTCGTCGAACGATTCGCAGCTCGATTCGCTGCTCGATGCATTGCGAACTTACGTTGCGGACCTGGAGCATTTCAGCGCGGACCAGGATCTCGGCATCTTCGATGCCGGGCATCTCGGGCTGGCGATCGCCGCGGTCGAATCGGCTCTCGTGTACAAGCCTTGCGGCGCGGGAGGCGGTGACACAGGCATCGTCTTCGGTACCAGTGCAGACGCGCTGAATAATTTCTGCGAGCATGCGACGCGCAGCGGATTCACCCGCCTCGACCTGTCGATTGCGGCACCCGGCGTATCGATCGAAGCGGAGCATGACGAATGATCGATTCGCGAATCAGCAACTTCTATCGCATGACCGTCGACGAGCGGCTCGACGAACTCTTCGAGCGGGAAATCATCGATGTCGACATGCTGCGGCGGCTCAAGAGCAGCAGGGGCATGCTGTCACGCGACATGGCCGATCGCATGGTGGAAAACGTGATCGGTATTTTCAGCATGCCTTTTGCGGTCGCGCCAAACTTCCGTTTGAACGGAAGGGACTATGTCGTGCCGATGGTGACGGAGGAACCGTCGGTGGTCGCTGCCGTTAGCGCGGCTGCCTTGCTGGTGCGCAATTGCGGAGGGTTCACGACGACAAGTACGGCACCGGTAACCATCGGCCAGATTCACCTGCACGGGTTCGCGGACGGGCAGGCCGCGAGTTTTGCGCTCGCCGCTGCGGAGGGGGAGCTTATCTCGCTGGCGAACGGCCTGCAGCCCGGCCTGGTGGCCAGGGGCGGCGGAGCTTCGGGCATCGAGATTCGCAGTTTGCAACTGGCCGACGGTCGACCGGCGCTGGTATTGCACCTGCTCGTCGATACGCGGGATGCCATGGGGGCGAACCTCGTGAACACGATGTGCGAGGGCATAGCCGGCCGCGTTGCCGAGTTGGCCGGCGGTGCCGCGGTGCTGAAGATCGTGTCCAATCTTGCCGATCGCTCGATCGTCAGCGCGAGTGCCAGCATTCCTGTCGATCGTTTGGGGGCCGATGGCGCGAGGCTGCGGGACGCTATCGTGCTGGCCAACGAGATTGCCCTCGTCGACCCCCACCGCGCTGCGACGCACAACAAGGGCATCATGAATGGTATGGATGCAGTCGCCGTCGCCACCGGTAACGACTGGCGGGCACTCGAGGCGGGCGCGCACGCTTATGCGGTGCGCGATGGCGCCTATCGTGCCTTGACGAGCTGGACCGCAGCGGACAACGGCGATCTTCGCGGCATGCTGCGCCTGCCGGTGCGTATGGGCACGGTCGGGGGCTCCGTGAAAGCAAACCCGGCCGCGGCTGCGGGCCTGTGCATCGCGGCTGTCGGCTCGTCGCAGGAACTCGGTGAGCTGATGACCGCTGTCGGGCTGGCGCAAAACTTTGCCGCATTGAAAGCGCTGGCGACCGATGGCATACAGCGCGGCCACATGCGGCTGCATGCCAGGAGCGTTGCCCTGGCCGCAGACGTACCCCGCCACCTGCAGGACCGGGTTGTACGTTCGATGATAGAAAGCGAACGGATTTCCGAGAGCAAAGCGCGGCAAATCGTTGCGGAGATCGAATCGGCGCAGCGCGATCCCGGTGACACAGCACTGGGTCGCGGCAGCGCCTCCGGCAAGGTCATATTGCTCGGAGAGCACGCAGTGGTTTACGGACGCCCGGCCGTGGCACTGCCATTGCCAGAGGCGATCAGCGCATCCTTGTACGCCAGTTCGTCAGGTACGACGTTGCGCATTCCGTCCTGGAATCTCGAGCAGGAACTCGGGCAGGACGCGGCCGACGGTGCGATGGCACTGCTGCAACTCGTGATCCGGCATCTCGGCCTGGAGTCGCAGCAATTTCTCATGCACGTCGATGCTCGGATTCCGCCCGCGGCGGGCCTGGGTGCTTCCGCAGCACTGGCCGTTGCCATGATCCGTGCGCTGGACAGCGCGTACTCACTCGGCATGAACGACAAGGCAGTCAATGATCTCGCGTTCGAGTGCGAGACGATCTCTCACGGCACGCCATCCGGTATCGATAACACCGTTGCCGTATTCAGCGAAGCCATCGTCTATCGAAGGAAGGGGCCGAGGCGCATCCGGAAGCTTTCACTTGACCGGCTTCCGCCACTGGTGATTGCATGGAGCGGCACGCGTGGCAGCAC
>DATICC010000135.1:0-3433 GCA_035457045.1 Woeseiaceae bacterium
CAGGCGATGGCGCCATAGAATATTCCGACGCGAACGACGCTCCGGCGGACAAACTCCTGCCATAGCGACTGCAGCCTGTTCCGGGGTTCATTCACGGCGGCAGCATACCACCGGCCGGGTTGCTGCCGGGATGGCGCCAACCGACATCGAAAATGGGGTCGAACCGATTTTCCCTGGAACGATCAGATCCGGCACCTTTGAAAATCGGTTCGACCCCATTTTCGAGCTCTCGCAGGCAGACGGAGGCATATTTCGCTATCCTTTACGCCGGTTCCGAAACTCCTCCCGGGTCGAGTCCATGAAAACCACGAGAACTTGCCTGCTGTTGCCCCTGCTCCTGTCATCTTTGCTGTTCGCACAGGACGACACCGGCGTGAAGATCTATATTTCGGCTGACATGGAAGGCGTGGCTGGCGTCGTTACCGACGAACAGCTCGGGCCGGAGGGCTTCGAGTACCAGCGGTTTCGCGAGTTCATGACCGCAGAAGTCGTTGCGGCAATCGATGCCGCGCGCATGGCCGGTGCGACGGAAATCCTGGTCAGCGACTCGCACGGCAATGGGCAGAACCTGCTCATCGAGAAGCTCCCGGACGATGTGATGGTGGTGCGCTCCTGGCCGCGTGAACTGGGAATGATGGAAGGCATCGACGAAAGCTTCGACGGCGTCATCTTTCTCGGCTACCACGCCAGTGCCGCAAACACCCGGGGTGTGCGTGCGCACACCATGTCAAGCGCGAACGTGGTCGACATACGCCTGAACGGCATCTCGATGTCGGAAGGATCGATGAATGCGGCCATTGCCGGCCATTTTGGCGTGCCGGTGGTCATGATATCGGGCGACGATGTGGCGGTCGCGGAAACGCAGGTGATCGTCGGCGATATGGAAGGCGCGGTCGTCAAATGGGCGAAGGGCTTTCATTCCGCGCAGACGATGACGCCGGAAGCAGCCAACGAAGTCATACGCACACGCACCAAGGCGGCAATCGATCGAATCGCGGATTTCAAACCGTATGTGCTGGAAACACCGATCGAGCTGGAGCTCACGTTGAAGCACTACCGGCCTGTCGAGCTGCTGTCGTACCTGCCGTTCGTCGAGCGCGTCAATTCGCACACCATCCGTTACAAGGCCAGGGACATGATCGAAATATCACGCTTCCTGCGTGTCGCGCTGGGTTACCAGGTCGACTTGCAGCCGTAGACAGCGCAGCGCGCAGATTCAGACTTCGAGGTATGACGATGAGACCGATTTGTTTCTTTTTTGCTGCCGCTTTTCTTGCGGCCTGTGGCGATGGTGGCGATGCGCCACAGGAGGCGGCGGGCGGCGATGTGCCGGCCGATGCGGCCGCGCCCGAAGTGGCAGCACCGAACCCCTACGCCGGTGCGCTCGTGTTCCGTGGCGCGAGCCTGTGGGACGGAACCGGTGCGGCAGTGGTGGAGAACGCCGTCCTCGTGGTCAGGGATGGGCGCATTGCCGAGGTGACTTCCGGTCCGACCCCCGAGGGCGCGCAGGTGACCGATCTCTCCGGTACCTGGGTCGTTCCGGGTTTCATCGATGCGCATGCGCATGTGTCGGGTTACTGGGCGCCGGATGAGTTCACGGACACGGCAGAAAGAATCCGCAAGGAACTCGCACTGTATGCCAGCTACGGCGTCACTACCGTCAACAGTCTGGGCGGTGAACCAGCGGAGGCTTTTGGCCTGCGCGATGCCCAGAATACCCCGTCACTCGCATACGCCAGGGTTTACGTTGCGGGCCAGGTCATCGAAGACAGGGATCCGCTGGCGGCTGCGAAAACGACGGCGACCAATATCGTCGCCGGTGTCGACTGGCTGAAAATTCGCGTCGACGATAATCTCGGCACGGCGGAGAAAATGCCGTGGCCGGCGATCGAAGCGGTATTCCAGGCAGCGAATGCCCGCGGTGCGCGAGTCGCGACGCACATTTTTTACAGGGACGATGCACTTCGAGTGCTGGAACTCGGCTCCGACCTGATTGCGCATTCGGTACGCGACCAGCCGCTCGACGATCCTTTCGTGGCGAAGCTGCTGGACAGCGGCGTATGTTACGTGCCGACCTTGACGCGGGAGATGTCGACCTTCGTGTACGCGGCAAGGCCGGATTTTCTGGACGATCCGTTTTTCACGAAATCGGCGAAACAAAGCGAAGTCCAGCGCGTGAGCGATCCGCAATTCATGGCGCGGATGGCTGCGAGCCCTGCGGCAGCCGGCTATCGCAAAGCGCTGGCACAGGCACAGGAGAACCTGCGCATCGTGCAGGGATCGGGCGTGCCGGTGGCTTTCGGCACCGACGCGGGGCCTCCCGGCCGGTTCCCCGGCTACTTCGAGCACGTGGAGTTCTTCCTCATGAGAGAGGCCGGGCTGACGCCTCCGGAAATATTGCAAAGTGCAACGTCCATAGCCGCAAAATGTCTCGGCCTGGCCGACACAGGCACGCTGGAAGTCGGCAAGTGGGCGGACTTCGTCGTGCTCACGCAAAATCCCCTGCAGGACATACTCGCAACGCGCTCGATTCGCGATGTCTACATGGCCGGCAATCGCGTCACTCCCTGACCTCGCGTGCTTCGGGCTCGCGCTGTCTCCTTTGTACGTTGCCGATTCCGGACTTGCGGTGTAGGAGCCTGCATTGAAGGCGACGCGATGATCGGAAGCGTACTTGACGCCGGCGCCGCCGCACCATGCCTTTCTCGCTCGGAAAAAATTCTAACTCGCTCGAAAGGGATGCCGCCACGTCGCCGGCTGGATATTCGCAGGCTTGGCCACCGCCGTGTTGGCTGGCATCGTGCCGGTGGAAATGTGCCGCTGGTCCTTCGAGCGAATTGGTATTTTTTCTGAGTGAGAAGGACCAGCGGCACGTTTCCACTGCTGCGGCGCCAGCCTTGCGAGGTCGCCCGCGATGCGGGTTCCTGCAGGCGATCCGTGACTAGGTGTTACGGTGATAGGCCAGCATCTCGACGATGGCCGCGGCCTCTTCCTTGCCGCGTTGCCAGGCATGGCGGCAGTGCTCGGGCACAGGCTGCTCGAGCATCATTCTCGATATCGACAAGGCCTGGCTGCCCTGGTCGTCCAGAAGCGCATACACATACGCGACCAGGTCCGTAATCCGCGGGTCGAGGTCGAGGCGTTCGCACAGTCCTGCCACCAGCCCGCCGGCGACGGCCTGGTGTTCCAACTCATCGTTTTCCCGGCGACAAAGGCTGCGAATCCACAGGTGTGCGGCCCTGGCGAC
Source organism: Woeseiaceae bacterium (assembly GCA_035457045.1). GTDB lineage: Bacteria > Pseudomonadota > Gammaproteobacteria > Steroidobacterales > Woeseiaceae > JAKEGN01. The sequence goes on from DATICC010000135.1 coordinate 3,248, forward strand.
GGCATCAGCCGTGTCGAGGGTAAGTTGTTCCTGGCTTGTAGACATCCCGGCAACATACGGGACCGCCCTGCCGCCAGCTTGTCTATCCCAGTCATCTTCGATTCAATATCGCGCAATCATGTTCTACGAACCAACCACGCTCGCGATGACCACCAATGTGCTGGCGACGGCTCTCAAGGAAGAGTT
>DATICC010000136.1:0-5612 GCA_035457045.1 Woeseiaceae bacterium
GAATACCGGGCACGGCCACCTGGGCTGGACCATGGCCATGGGTTCGGCTGAGCTGCTGGCCGACCTGATGCTGGGACGGTCACCCGCTATCGATCCGGCTCCGTTCGGCATGACCGGGCGCTGATACAGGCATCGGGCGGAATTCCACAGGATTTGACGGAAACCATTGCTCCGTATAGCGCAGTCGGTCACACCGACGCGAACTGCAGCTGCATACACTCGACCGCACGTTGCTACGATTATGTTTGACTCGGGTCTTTATGTTAAATCGATCGACCTCGTGGTCGCTGCAAAAGAAAGTGTCCGTGACCCTGCTCGGCGTCATGTCGACGCTGGTACTGCTGACGTACGTGATCCTGACCGCTATCGTCAGTCCGGCCTTCGGCCGGCTGGAGACGGCTGACGCAACGCGAAACCTGAGCCGCGCCGAACGCGCCATACGTTCGGAGATCAACGTACTGGATACCATCGTCCGCGACTGGTCGTCATGGGACGATACCTATGCTTTCGCCAGGGGCGAGAACCCGGGCTTCAGCGCCTCCAATCTCGACCGGATGTCCCTGAGCAAGCTGAACCTCGATCTCGTGCTCATTTTCGATTCGTCCGGGCGCGAGGTGTGGGGGCAGGTGCTGCAGGGCGACGCGACGATGTCGCCTGCGGTACTCGGGGTGCTGGACCCGGCTGCGCCGGAAGACATGCCGCGCATCCAGCATACCCGGCTAGACGGCTATACCCGCGGCCTGCTGCGCACAAACATGGGCCCCATGCTCTTCGGCTCGCGGCCGATCCTGACGAGCCAGGACGGTGGGCCGATCGCCGGAACCCTCATCATGGGCCAGTTCCTGGACGGCACCAGAATGGAACGCTTACGCGAGCGTACCGAAGTGGAACTGAGCTGGCAGACGGTCTCGCCGGACCAGGCAAAGGACCTGCCGATCGAGCTGACGCTGAGCGCCGATACGTCGGAATCGATGCAGCATCTGCGGACTGCGGATTCGATAACGAGTTTCGGTGTGCTAAACGACCTGTACGACCGTCCCCTGCTGGTACTCGAGGTCAACACGCCGCGCAGCCTGTCGGCACTCGGCGGCCAGACCGTCAATGCCGCGCTGCTGTTTTTTTCATCGGCCGGAATCGTCGTCGCAATTGTCACCTGGTTGTTGTTACGGAACACGATCATGCTCCCGCTGGAAGGCCTCGCCAGGCACATCACGCGTATTCGCGAAAGCGGCAACCTCACGCAGAAAATGAACTCGACGCGCCCGGATGAAATCGGCGCACTGGCGACAGAGTTTGACAAGATGACGTCGGAACTGCATGACGCCAGGCGGCTGCTCCTGGAGCAATCATTCAAGGCCGGCCAGGCAGACACCGCCGCCGAGGTCCTGCACAACATCCGGAACGCGATGACGCCGCTCATCAACGGACTAGACCGTCTCGCCAGGCAATTCAAGGTTGCAGACGGGCTGCGGATCAGCCAGGTCACCGGCGAGCTGCGGAACCCGGACGGTCCCGCAGAGCGCCGGGAAAAGCTGCTGCAATACGTCGATTCCGCATTTGATCGCGTCAAGGAAGTATTCAAGGAGTCGGGAGACGAAATCCACGTCGTGTCCAGGCAGGCGCGGCAGGTGGAAGGAATACTGTCGGACCAGGAAAGGCACGCCAACATTCCTCCTGTCATGGAGGATCTGGACATAGCCGAAATCCTCGACGAGGCGGTGCTGGTCGTACCGACCACCGACCATCCGGACGTCGAAATCAGCATGCCGAAGCCGCCGGCTCGATGCCGGGTGAAAGCTCACCGGGTAGGACTGCTGCAGGTGCTCGGCAACGTAATACTGAATGCCTACGAGGCGATCAAGCGGGGGCCGTCGGGTTCCGGGCGCATCCAGTTGCAGGCCCGGGTGGAAAACGTCGGGGATCAGGCGATGGTTCGCGTGACCGTCAGCGACACCGGCTGCGGATTCGATCCTCAGGCCAGGAGCAGGATTTTTCAGCGAGGCTACTCGTCGAAGGTGGGCCACATGAGTGGCCTCGGTTTGCATTGGTGCGCGAATGCCCTGGCGGGCATGGGCGGACGCATCGTCGCGGAGAGCACAGGGCCCGGCCAGGGTGCCGAGTTTCATGTCCTGCTGCCGGCGGCAGAGGGAGGCTGACAGTGAACAATCGTGATGACGAAAACAGTATCCGGATCCTGATTGCCGATGACGACGAACAAATCCTCGCCTGTTATCGCGAGGCCTTCAGCAAGTCTGAATCGACTGACTACATGAAAGCGTTAGACCTGCTGTCGGCTGAGCTCTTCGATCCGGAAACGGACCTCGTCGACGAACCGCATTTCGAAGTAGTTGCCTGCAGCCAGGGAGACGACGCGATCAAATGCGCCACGGAGGCGGCGCGCAACGGTCATCCTTTCGATGTCGTCATACTGGATGTGCGCATGCCGCCCGGGATCGACGGCGTCGAAGCAGGGCGCCAGATTCGCAAGCTGGACCCTAATATCGAGATCGTCTTCGTGACCGGCTTTTCGGATGTTGCGCGCGAAGAGCTGGAACGGCGCGTGCCGCCGCCGATGAAGCTGCATTACTTCAACAAACCGATCTCGTTCATGCAGCTTGCAGAAGACGTCGTCCAGATGGTCCGTTCGCACTAGGCGCAGAATCGTGACCCCGGACGAAACATCCAGCAATCGTGTGCTCGTCGTCGATGACGACGTACAGTTGATCGGCGAGTACCTGCGCTGCCTTGGTGAGGATTTCGAGCCTGCGAATGCAACGACGACGCTCAGCGACCTGGAAAAGGTCCTGTTCGGCGACGACACCAACGAGAAGGGCGCCGCAAGATTCGAGGTGCATTCGCGAAATCGCGGCGAGGCAGCCGTGGCAGCCGTCGAAGAAGCCGTTCGCGCCGGCAAACCCTACTCCATAGCCTTTCTCGATATCCGCATGCCACCAGGCATCGACGGTATCGAAGCGGCGAGGCGCATTCGCGCGCTGGACCCTAACGTAAACATTGTCATCGTCACGGGCTCCCTGAGCCCCGAACCGGAGAATCTCGGCAAGGAGATTCCACCGGCCGATCGCATATTCTTTTTCAAGAAGCCGTTCCACGCGGTCGAGTGCCGGCAGCTTGCGGCAGCACTCTGCGGAAAATGGCACGCCGACCTGGCATTGCGGCACGCGAACGACGTACTGGAACAGCGTGTCTGGGAGCGTACGGAAGCCCTGCACAAGCTGGCTTATTTCGATCCTGTGACCGGCTTGCCGAACAAGCTCAGGCTGACGGACGAGTTTGACCGCGCTATTCACGACGTTAATGGCTCCGGCCGGGAGACGCTGCTGGTGCTGCTCGACATCGAGCGATTCAGCTTTCTCAACGAAACGATGGGCTATGATTCCGGGACCGAACTGCTCAAAGCGATCGGGCGACGGCTGTTGCGGGCCCTGGAGGACAGGGGCTCTGGCGCAGGCGTAACCGTCAGTCGTTTCGGCGCTGACGAGTTTGCGTGCCTCATCCCGCAAGTCAAGGACTATGCTGCTTTGCAGGAGCTGGTGGAGCACGTCAAGACCACGGTGGAGGAGCCTTTCCTGATCAATGGTCGCGACCTGTTCCTCAAGGCTGCCCTCGGCGCCGCCTGGTACCCGACGCACGGCGGGAACGCCAAAACCGTTTTCCGTTGCGCGGAAGCTGCTCTGCACCGATCCATGCGCAGGCCGGACAGCGGCATCACCTACTATCACAACGAGATGCTGATCAGTGCGCGTCACCGCTTCGAACTGGAAACGGAATTGCGCCAGGCCATCGAGAACAGGGAGATCATCGCTCATTTCCAGCCGCAGTTGTGCCTCAAGACCGGCAGGCTGGCGGGCGCCGAAGCGCTTGCCAGGTGGCAACGTCCTGACGGCACCATACTGCCGCCGGCGGAATTCATTCCCCTGAGCGAGGAGATGGGCATTTCCGATGTCCTGTTCGAGGCGGTCCTGCGACGTGTCTGCGAATCGGTGCGTCGCTGGCACGACGAGTGCCAGTGGGATATCCCGGTGAGCGTCAACCTGTCACCGCATCAACTGAGAAACCATGACCTGGTGGGTCTGATCCAGAAGGTACTGGAGGAGAACAAAGTCGACCGCAGGCTGATCAATCTGGAACTGACTGAGACCGTCCTGCTGGAGGACCTCAGCATTGCCCGACCGGTGCTGCACGACCTGTCGCGTTTCGGCGTCGGCGTTCACATCGACGATTTTGGCACGGGTTACTCGAGCCTGAGTTACCTCGCCGAGCTGCCGGTACAGACACTAAAGATCGACCAGTCCTTTATCGAGCGCCTGACGGAGTCGAAGACCAACGAGCGTGTAGTCCAGGCCATCGTCGCGCTGGGTAAGGCGATGCAGCTGCAAGTCATCGCCGAGGGCATCGAGACCGAACAGCAGCTGTTGCTGGTGAACGAGTTCGGTTGCGATCTTGCACAAGGCTTTTTCCTTGGGAAACCGATGGCCGAGAAGGATTTCCTGGGCTGGTGCGATGCGGTGGCGGAGTCGACCGACAAGTACGCGGTATTGCCATTCGTCGCCGGACGCGAAAGATAGCGGGTTTCAGTCCGGCAGCGCGAACGCCAGGACATAGTCGCCCGGCGTCGTGCCGGCTCCCGGATGGCCGCCGGCGGCAATGACCACGTACTGCTTGCCGGTTTGTGGGAGGTAATAGGTCATCGGCGTGGCCTGACCTCCGGCCGGAAGGCGTCCCTCCCACAGCTTCTCCCCAGTGCTGCTGTCGAATGCCCGCAGGTAATCGTCCATGCTGGCCGCGAGAAACACCAGGCCTCCCGCGGTTACGATCGGCCCGCCGATACCGGGCACGCCCAGCTCCAGGTTGGGCACGATGGCAGGCGCGATATCCTCGATAGTCCCCACCTTCACTTGCCAGAGGATTGCGCCTTCCCGCATGTCGACTGCCGACAGAGTTCCCCACGGCGGCTCGATGCAAGGGATGCCAAGGGCCGACATCAGCGTCCGGCGCCGCATGCCGTACGGCGTGCCGCGCTGCTGCGAAATCTCGAAATCGTCGAATTCACCGAATTCGGCAACGGCTTTCAGCTGGTCGCGCGGCACCAATGCGACTTCCGTCGGAAGGTTCATGCTGAAGGCGAACGCAAGCTGCGATGCAGGATCGAACGCGATGCCGCCCCAGTTTATGCCGCCCGCATAGCCAGGGTAGACAATCGTTCCCTCGATCGATGGCGGCGTGTAAATACCCTCGGAGCGCAATTCCCTGATTCGTCTGGCACAGGCACGTCGGTCGAACCACAGCACGCCCCATGCATCATCTTCCGACAATGCCGCGTGACTCACCAATGGCGGCGGCGCGAGCGGGAATGGCTGTGTCGGCGACAGGTGCTCACCCTCGACGCCACCCTGCGGTACAGGACGTTCCTCGATCCCGAAAATCGCGTCGCCGTTGCGACGGTCAAGGCTGAAGATCATGCCGGTCTTGGTGCCCTGCAACAGGGCGGGAATCTTTTTGCCGTCGTGCTGTAGTTCGACCAGCGTCGGCTGCGCCGCCATGTCGTAATCCCAGACATCGTGATGCACGAGTTGCCGGTGCCAGACCAGTTC